>JANOZG010000363.1:0-4632 GCA_031429275.1 Planctomycetota bacterium | reverse complement strand
CCTGATCCGTCTCCGTCGGCATCGTTGAACTCCAGCACGATGTCGTCGAGCGACGTCCCTGTGTTCGGATCGCGTTTCCCTGCGTCATCGTAAACCCAGTACGTGGCGGATTCGTACGTGCCGTTTCCATCGGCATCGATTTTTTTACCGATCCGACGGTCAAACACGTCGTACTGATACTGGACCTTTTTAGTCACGGTCCCGCCCGAGGTCTTGAACACGACATCCGTCAGCCGATTGCGATAATCCCAGGTGTACTCGACCTTCGTATTGTCCGAGATCTTGGTGCGTGACGTCCGGTTGCCTTCGTCATCGTAGGTGTAGTTGTACATGCCGTCACTGGTCACTTGATTGTTTGTACCGGTCGTGTAGCCGGTGTTTGTCCGATTGCCGTTCGCGTCGTAGGTGTACGTCTCGTCGGTCTGATACGAGTGATCGACCACCGTGACCTGATCATTGCTGTCATACGAGTAGTTCGAATAGCCATCAATATTGGTGAAGTTGGTGATGCGTCCGTCGTTGTCGAATGTCCAGGCGTAGTTGGCCAGATTCCCGCCCGCCGCGTTCTTGTGATCCAGAGCCGTCAACCGAGCGAGTTGGTCATAGGCAAACGTCGTGGTCGCCACAATCTGAGTTCCGGCCAGATCGTTGTACCGCGTGATGCCCGTGAACATGCGTCCCGTGTTGTACGCGAAATTGACGCGCTTCGCAGCCACCGTGTTGCCACCGGACTGACTCTCCTGCTTCACCTGCGTGAGCCGGTTGGCGTTGTCGTACGTCCAGGAGTTCTTAAAGTCAGCGGTGCCGGAGATCGTGGCCGTCTGCTGAGTGCGACGACTGTTCGCGTCGTAGACATTGGTCAGCACAGTCGTCGGGACGTTTGTCGTGCCCGAATTGCTGGACGTCAGGACTCGCCCGAGGTTATCGAACGTGTAGGCCATCTGTGTGCCGGTGTCCGAGGCACTCGTCAACTGACTGGCGGCGTCGAAGTTGTAGTTGAACGTATTCACGACCGTGCTTCCCGACATCCACTTTTCCTGCGTCCGACGATGCAGATTGTCGTACGTAAAGTTCGTCACACGTCCGTTGCGGTCTGTGCGACTCGTCACGTCTCCCGCCGCATTGTAGCCGAAGGATTCGACTTTGCTGAGAGCATTTGTCTCGGACGTGACACGATTCAGGCCATCGAACGCCCAGCTCGTCACGTTGTTGTCCGGATCTGTCAGCGACGTCCGCCGACTGAGGGAGTCAAACGCAAACTTCGTAATCGGAGACGTCAGCGCGCCCGCTCCGTCCGGATCCGGCTGCGTGATCTGCGTCGTGCGGTTCAGGTTGTCATACGCCCATGTCGTGACTTTGCCCAGTGGATTCGTTTCTGTCACGCGATTGCCGTTGGCATTGTACATACGGAGTGAAAACAGAGAGCCGCGTCCCCTACTTGTCACCCAGGTCAAATGTCCGCACATCTTCGTACAATTCCTGAAGACGCGCCATGACTTCGGCGGATGAAAGTATCTTGTCTGGGGATACCAAGTGCAACGCCGACAGTTCTTTCACGAGACGTTTGGGTTCTGTCTCCGCAAAGACAGCGACGAAGAAGACTGGACGATCTGAGGCTTCTTCAGCCGGCATGAGAAGGAAGGATTCCTGTAGAGGCTTCGAATCCTCGGCCTCTCGAATCACCCAGCACGCCTCCTCCTGCGCCGGAAACCAGTCGTCAAGACACCATTCCTCGTGCGAACCCAGAAACTCCTTATCAGTGACTCGCTCTGGCCATGCGAGCGGCGTTGGCATCAACAGCAGGTCGTGCTGTTTGATTCGCGGCTGATGCCGGTCGCAAATTAAGGGTCGCATATATGGCGACACGAGTCCACCCGCGTATTTCAGAAAGAAATTCTCTCGTTTCGCTCCACTCCCATCCACAAGCGCATACGCCAGAAACTCACGAGTGGATGTTTTTGTTTCGCTACGAACCCAACGAAGACGGATGTTCTCAATATATGCCGGCACCGTTCTGAGTTCGCCCAAATGGGTTGCACCTTTTTTAACGCCGATCAGCAGTGGATCTGCGACGTCATACGGCGTGACTCCGTACTCGAACATCGGCAATCGTATGAGTTTTCCCGTCACGACAAAAAATGGCGTGTTAGCACTTTGAGTGGGTCCATAATCGATTGGAACTGGAATCTCGGTTCCCAGCGGCGAAGCAGGCAGTCCGTACGGTTCTTCGCTCAGTTCGCCTCGCTCGAAAATCACCGTGCTTCCATAGACCGACGTTTTTTGGCGAAGTCCCTCACTCATGGAACGCCAGCCGAGTGCTTGTGCGGCCTGAGAGTCGGCCCACGCATTGACAGACTCTGGCCGGGGCAGGAGCGTCAACGGCACAATCACTTCCCGGTCGAATTCTGGTTCAGCAACGTCGGGGAAGACTCGGATCGGAGTGCCATGAAGCCGGCGACTCGCTTCCGGCGTAACTGGGCAGTAGTAGTGATCCCGACTCAACGGCTCAGCACCAATTGCGGAGATCACAGCTTCGATATAAACTGCAACACGATTGCTGTACTCCTCCGGCATACCTGCAAATGCAGATGTGTCAACACGGTCATCGTTCGCGCTGTCACAAAATGGCTCCGTGCGGTGCTCTGGGTCTACCATTGCGGGAAGCTGCTCCCATCTTATCTGTGGCTCCAAATTAGCGGTACTCTTTCCGCTGTTGCGCACCGCTTTAGTTGTGGTGTTTTCAGCACAGCCAAAGATCATCACTTGCAAAGCCAGACTAAGATGAAGCCAATACCTGGATTGAATCAAGCAGGGGACCATATTTGCAGCCTTTCTGATCGGACGCCACGGCAAGCGTCTGGCAAGCTAAGTATGGAGCATCGAAAACCGCCACGACGTGGCGCTTGAATACATCGGTAGTCGTCAAGCAAAGTTCAGCCACTACCGGTTGCTCTGTGAATGACAATGTATGGCGTTACGCTTACATAAGTATTCGCATGTTAATCTCGTCGATTGGACTTTGCACATTTGGCGGAAAGACGTTCTGCTGATCCAATCCCTGTGATTGCATGTACATCCAGTACTTCCGGCTCAGTGTCGATGAGTGGTTTGTGGAGAGGTGACTGGCACCTGTTTGAGAGAATCACTCACTCAAGAGTCCACCTCCCCACGCACCTTCTTCGAATTCAGTCAAATACAACGCCGGGTCAGAAGACTGCTGTGTTTCGCGGCTGAGCAGATTGTATTCCACTTCTACAACACCACCGGTAAAAGTGATCATTGGCCGATAAAATGTGACGAGGTTCCTGTTTCGAGCTGGATCTTCCGAAAACAGATAGCAATGGCGTGCTACAAAGTCGGGACCCGTTACCCTTAAACTATGGCGGAGCCGAAAGAAACTAAAACCATACACGACAACCGCAATGAGAACTAGTGTGATTGTGGCTGCAATGATCAACCATGACCGCCGGAAACCTGGACCGCCGTTTCGAATCCACGCTGGCAAATATCGACATCTGATCATAATCCCCTCTTCCGTCGTCCTGCTTTGAACGCAAGATCCCTGGCTGTGAAATTGAGCCTTGGATTGTCGTAATGTTCGTGGGATACCCTAATATCGCCCTTCCTTCCAGGGAAGGGCCGTGCAAGATTTCTGTCAGTTTGTGCCGCCTGACGGTGTTGATAGCCTTGAGATTTCCATTATTTCCTCTGGAGTAAATGTAATGTATTCGTTTGTCTTTCCTTGCATCTGAGTCAATGCTGTAATGTTATTCCAGTCAGATGCGTGCCCTAAGACTCCAAATGTCAAAATTTCGTGCGCAATCGCATTGGCGTAATAGATCGGGCCCCACTCTGGAATTGGCTGGAATAACGGATGCCGAACAACGTTGAGGTCGTTTGCCCTAATTGTATTAGTTGCCGTGTTTGTTACCATCAGGTTTCCGTTTAGCGATGCCTCCGTCATCTCCAGCAGCCAGTCGTATCGCATGTAGGTTCCTGCGTCGATGCTTGGCGGATCAGTAAGCTGCGCGGCTTTGAATCCTTTTGAATCTATGACATGGAATTGAATATGGGTTAACCTGTTGCGTTCCATCAAAACTCGCAGCGCATCTTCGATTTCCTTCAGTCTCTCGGCATTCATGTAGCGAGCAGGCTCCTCGACGCTGCTCGGGGCAGCTTGTTGAACATACACGAAGATTATGACGGGTGGCCGCTGTTGCATACCGGTCGGATCTGTGTAAGTAATAGGGCTGTTTCCAACATACCGATTCAGATTCGTATCCCCCGCCCTAAAACCTGCAGGATCCTCCGAAATGAACCGTCCAATCTTCGCGTCGTACCAGCGGGCACGGTAGTAATAGAGTTCTGCGTCACCGTCCCATTCTCGGCCGGTGTAGCTGTAGAGGAATTTGACGGTTGGATCGGATTCTGCCGTCAGGTTTCCGAACGCATCGAACTTGCGGTGGTTGACGACGGTTGTGGTGCCGCTGGCGTAGCGGACCATGTCGCGGACCGTGCCCTGATGATCGGCGAGGGCCCAGGTGACAACGTTGCCGGAGACGGTTTCGCTGGCGAGAACCTGATCAAACAGCGGGCCGTGCAGGTAGCGGGTGGTCAGCGTCGCAGTGCCTG
>JANOZG010000362.1:0-4578 GCA_031429275.1 Planctomycetota bacterium | reverse complement strand
TATGGAGTTTCATTCACGGAGGTCGTAACACGGCAAATTCAGGCACGTGATCACTTCGTTTCGAAACAAGAATCAGCGGCGTTCAGCACGCCTCTGGCGTCACGCAAGTATTACAACGCGGTCAACGCTCACGGTCAAGACGTCCCACGCCGGAAGCGACAACTCACACGTCATCTCCAACGTTGATGAACCTCCCCGGCAACCCGGCATGTTCAACATTCCAGTATCCCAAACTCAGTTTGGAGTAACACACCCTCCTGGGTTTTGTGATATTCAAAACTCGAGCAGGAATCTACCAAAACTCAAACACCCTGACAATCTGGAGAATCGGGCGAGTTTTGAATATACACTTCAAACACAAAACTCAGGACTGTTGTGGGTGTTATGTGCCTACAGCACGGATGTTGATTCGGCGTCAGATGTCAGTGGTGCAGACGAACGAACACGGAGGGCTGACGCCCAACCGCTCGCCAACGATTATAGTGTGCGTCTCAGCAGAAACTGAAGAGCGTGCTGCGTTTTTGAAGTTGTGTTGAAACTGGCGAAGATTGAAGACAATGATCGCGGTTGGTTCTGCCGTTGGCTGTTGGCAGCAAGATTTGAAAATCGCGATTGCAGTGACGCCCCCTGCGCTTCATGGAGCCCGCACACGGCTGGACGTGTCAAGATTCCGAACTGCACTCCTGGCTGGCAAACTCTCGGTATCCAAATAGACGGACTTGTTCCGATTTGAGACACTGCACTCACACAATCGTCCTTTTGACGATGACTGCAAGGACTTCTTCGGTGCAGCTGATACCTATGGAAATCACATTTAATCCACTGCGATCTTCGATCACACATCGCGTTCTGACATTGCGGCCAGCATTAATGCTGACGGGCGTGCTGCTGTGCATGCTGACATCTACTGTATTCGCCACACAGGATGCTGAGGATGTCCGCCAGCGTGAATTGCTGCAGATGATTTTCGATACAGAACAATCTGTGGCTGCCAAGCAATGGCTTCAGGCCGTTGAAAAGTTCGACGCCGCATGGGAGCGTGCCTGCGAACGCGAAGATCCGCTGCTCACAGGTTCAGGGGCCGATGCGGATCTACTGGCTGCCGGACAGACGCAGCGATTGGCGGGTGGACGAGCTCGACTGGAAGATCTGTTTCTTACCGCGCCTGACAGTTTTAGATCGGAGTACCTGCGACAGTTTTCACAAGTCGCAGAAGCTCGCATAACCGAAGCCATCGCTGATGCCGACTCTGCAAGCCTGCGACGGCTGACTTTGCGATACGCATTCTGTCCGGCGGCCAGAAATGGTTTACGCATTCTGGCAAGGCAGTCGATTGATCGCGGCGATGATCTGGAAGCCGCGTTACTACTCAATCTGATGCTTCGTGTCAGCGGCAGTCAATCTGACCGTGCCGAATCCGCTGAAGTGTCACTTCAGATCGCCATTTGCAATTGGCGAGCGGGACTCAATCGCGACGCGCTGGATAGTGTTTCTGCTCTGGCCGCTGTTCAGCCGCAGCTTGAAGTGCTGCAAAAACTTCCGCAGCCAGCTTCCGCGTCGATGGCAGACTTGCAAAGCTGGCTTACAACGCTGACTGGGGTTCCTGCCGCTGATGCGACGGAATGGCGGCAGCCTGGCGGCAACTATCGCCGTTTCGCATCACGCTCTCGAGGTCCTGCGCGGTTGCAGGAGATCTGGGGATCGGATTCACTGTCCGTCAACGATGTGTTGTACTCAGATCGCCTGAATCCGGTGCTTCAAAGCCTCCGGGATCCAATGATGAAATTCAATAAGATTCAAGAGAGGCGGAATGGAATCGTGATGCCTGTTGCCTCACCGTTGCGTGTTGGTGAGATGGTCATTTTCCGAACGCTGTGCGGCATCCGGGCCGTCAACGCCAAAAGCGGCGAAATCATCTGGGAAGTCACGCACCCTGACGGTCGAATTCGCGATCTGCTGCAAGCTGCGGAAGATGAAGCCAGCGAAAAGCAAAAACTCGCAGATTCGAACGAACCGGGTGATCCAACCGAGCCGGGTGACCCCGACGAACAGGAAATGTCGTTTCCTGTCGATTTCCGATCCAATGCACAGTCCATGTACCTGGCGCCAAGCTTGCGAAATCAGTTGGTTCGAACCAACACGTCGGCCCAGTTCTCCGCATCTGACACAACGCTGTACGTGGTTGAAGATGCGTCTGGTGCTACCGACGACGAACCTTATCGCCTGATGTTCCGTACGAACGCGATCAGTGCTCCAGTCAATAATTTTGTTCGAGCCTACGATTTGCAGACAGGGCTCTTCAAATGGGAAATCGGCGGACAAACTCAGTCGTCAACTCAACCCAAGGGTAAAGGCAATCTGCTGGCCGGATACTATTTTCTCGGCGCACCTTTGATTCTGGGAAATCGAACCTACGTGCTCGCAGAAAACAGCGAAGGCCTTTTTCTGCTGCAGATCGCAGAACCTGCTGCGAAGAGCAATGCGACTGCCAATCCCCGTGTCGTGCGATCTCAGTTACTGACGCAACCTCAGTTCGATGTGAGCAATCATCCCGTTCGAAAACATGCGGGCTTGATACCTTCCTACGCTCACGGCATGTTGATCTGCCCCACATGCGATGAAAAAATTGTCGCGGTTTCCGCCGAAGACAACGCCGTGCGATGGGTCTTTCGCTATGCCAGCAACATTAACGCTCAGGAATTGGGGGGTGACGCGCCGGTTCTTTTCGGCGCACGTGACCCTTGGGATTCGGGCCGAGTAGACCTGGATTCACGCTGGTCCGATTCGTTGCCAAGGATTGTTGGAAACAGCATCATCGTGACCCCGCGTGATTCGGACAATCTGTTCTGTCTTGATTTGCAAACTGGGCAGGAACGCTGGGTGATAAATCGGGGCGAATTTCACAGCATCGCAGCGATTGTTGATGACAAGTTGATTCTGTGTGGCAACCGGACGGTTCAAGCGTTTCGGCTCGATGACAAAGAATTGTTGTGGAGCCAGACAATTTCAGAGGGCATCATTTGCGGACGCGCTGCGACGGACGGTCACATCCTGCAGATCCCAACGTCGCGGCCGGCAATCGTCAGTTTCGACGTGAAAACGGGGCACACGCTTGTGACGCAGGACCTGAAGCGTTCTATTGATGTCAACGCCGAACAACGCGACGAGACAATACCGGGGAATCTGCTCATCATCGGCGATCAGCTTTTGTCGCAAAATCTGGATTCCATTCGAGCGTACTCAAACGGAAATGATGCACCGAGTATTGCAGATCAGGCAACAGAACGATTGCTGCAGAATGATGTCTCGTCTGCCGTCACGTTGCTTGAGCAGGGGCTGAAGTCAGAATCTGATCATGAGACTTCTCGCGAACTGCTGATTGACGTTTTGATGGAATTGCTGCAGACCGACTTCGTCGCACATCGATCGGAAATCAAGCGACTGCGGGAATTGATCACCGAAGCAGACAACGATCGGCCCGTAGCCGCCGTGCTGCACCTGATGCTCGGAATGAGCTTGCCTGACGCGGCAATTTTGCCAGAAAAACTCAACCGGCGTTCGCAGCGTCAGCTTGCAGAGTTATCTCAATTGATCGCCAGAGAATTGAGTGACAGCGATTCGAATAGTGTCGAAGAACTTTCCGAACAACTTCAATCTATGCTGCCGGAGCTTATTGCCGGTCAAAGGGATGCCGTTGCGATCGGACCACTGCAACGATTGAAATCACTTACTTTGGTGGCCGGAATCCGCAAAGCAATAAGCCGCCATAGCGTGCAGGACCGCATCACAATTCAGTCAAAGCTGCACGACGTTGCTGCCAGAGCGGTAATAACCGTCGCCGATCGAGACAGTCGAATTCAATTTGTGCGAGATTTGGCAGCGAGCGGGATGCCCCAACTGGCACTCGAAACACTTCAGATTGCAGCTACGGAAGACGGTGACCGACTTATATCATTTACCGCACGTCAGATTCGTTTTGAAATGATGCGAGAAGGAACCGGCGACGCGTTATCTATCACAACGCTTCTGGACGATCTCGTGGCCAGCGGCGATCTGCAAATGCTCCGGGCAATTTACGATGAATTCAAATCCGACGACGCGGCCAGCCCTCTGAATCTTCAACGGCTGGTGACTGCTCAGACCCTGACCAACAAAGCCACATTCGAAGCCTGGTTTGCGACTCACGCTGAAGCAATCAAGCCAGACGTTTCGACATGGGGGGCCGAAGCAAAAATTGATCAATCGGATCACCGCACTGTCATGTCGCCTCGCAAGCTTCCAAATGGCATTCCGAACGAAGCCATCCCACTGTTTGGCTCACCGGGCAAATTTCGTGGCTGGTCATTCGCGACGTTGCTTCGAGAACAGACTCTCGCAGCTTACGACTCGGAAGGACGCATTCGCTGGACGTTTCCGATACCCGAAGCAGTGGAACGATTGAGTGATGCAACGTATACGGATTCTTACATTACCGTCTGTGGCCCCATGATGCTGGTCAATCTGAGAGGCTTGCTGTTTTCATTGGATACCAGTGACCTCATTGAACGCAAGGATGGAAACAAGAACGTGCTTGAACCG
>JANOZG010000361.1:0-2843 GCA_031429275.1 Planctomycetota bacterium | reverse complement strand
TCAGAATCTGACCAATTCCGGCGCGTCCGATCAGTTTTCGATGCCCATCAAGTCGACTACACAATCCATCGCCGATTATTTTGATGCCTTTGTAGCTAACGTTCTGGTGCCTAACCAAAGTGGTGCCGGTAAGCAGGTCATTATGAACTCCAAGCCAAAAAAGAGAAACGCGAATGACGAGGTCATTGACGGATCAATCAATGGCGACGGAGATTACACCGTTACGGCAGCACATGCGTACGTGGTATTAAGTTGGGATACAACGGCCAGAACGATCACGTTCTACGATCCGCGAGGGGCGATAAAGACATTCGGTTCAAATTATCTTCGTGACTTTCAGAACTATGACATCGTGAGCCAATAGAATGTCCTGGACAATTCTATGAATTTGATTTGACGGGTAAGAAGGAGATCGTAAATGCCGAGAGATCTGATAAGGTCTGGTCTGCGCGGTATGATTGCGGGTGTCATTTATTGCCTGTCGTTGATGGATATCAACATTCTCTCGGCAGAAGATCCCGATCCTGCTAAGTGCTGCAACAATCAAGTATTCGCGGCATTCTTCCTGCAGGCCCCGATTAGTATTGCCGAGACTTCACAGGGAATCGACAGGGTGCTTTTCTCCAAGTCGAAATTTGCGCAGATCTATTTCAAAAATGGCGTCCTTGCCGACCCAAAGGCGCGGTATGGGAATCACGCAGCGACCTGTACGGGCACGGAGAACGGTGTGATTGATGACGAGATTCTTGTCATGGCACCGCAAGTCTTCTTTGCGATTGATTTGCTGCCCGAATTACCACCCATGGTAGGACGACAACCCAGAGGAACCCTGACTGCGATTTACGCCGGTTATCGAATGAAGCCCGTCAACGGCTGGTATCCCGAAGAAACAAAATTTGGCGTGTTCGGCGCCACGTTCCGTACGCAGGTAAGAAATTCCCCCGCCAGTGATCGTGAGTTTATCCGCCTCCCGACAGAGGCTCCAGATTTGGGGGCAGGGTTCTCACTGCCGATTGACCTTGACAAAAACAACAACGCGGACCGTCTCAGTTACTCACGCGAAATTTCCATGCGACCGTGTGCCGTGTACGAAGATTTTGGTTTCACAGAATGGATCATCTACAGCCGAATCGTGGATGATGAAATTGAGATTTCGCATCGGCAGGTAAAAAAAAACTACGACACGCTGACAATGAACGGAACTACAGAGCTTGTTACGCAGCGTTACGGAATCAACGACACGGTCCAGGTGTCCAATCTGAAATTTCGCATCGAAGAAATCGTGAAATTCGATGATCAGGTCGTGCCCGTTGCCTGGATCAACATTGCAGATATTGATGTCGTTAGGCCATGACATGACGAGTTAGATGTCAAAGCCGAAATGCCCATATACTCCCGGAAGTTACACATACGTCGGTTTTAAAAACAAGGCTTGATTGTTGAGTAGGTGTCAGATGTTTAAAACGGTGTTCGTTTCTTGGGGTGCAGCTCTTCTTGCGGTGGTGCTTTGCCTCTCACCGGGGCTTAGGAAGTTGGTTGCCGATGACAGGGAAGTGGCGAAACGTTGCAACAATATTGCCCTTGCGCCGTTCGTACCTTTGGACGCGGGAGCGCGGCTTGCCAGGACTTCTCAAGCGATTGACAGGGTGCTATTCACGTCCCCTGACCCAGACCCCAAAAAAACATTCAAGCTGAATGATTGGAACAATGCTGAAAATGACAGCGCAACGTCGAATTACGGAAAGGATTTCGCAAGGATTGGCTTCCGCAGGATGTCTGCCGAAAATGCCAAAGTGCCAGTCTTGAACCCTTGTCTCGTGTCCCAAATTCAACTCCTGCCAGATTTTGAACGTTTTCTGGGTGTCAAACCTTGGGGAAGACTGATCAGTATCTATTCTTGTTCGGAGCCGCCCGAAAATGACTGGTTTCCTGCAGGAACAAGAGTTGGGCTGTTTGGTGGCACTTTTAGCACTCAAAAGGCTGAAACCCCCGAGGGCGATCGCGAATTCGTTCGTGTGCAAAAACAAGACGAAAATAATCGGCCATGCTTTTCACTTCCAATCGACCTCGCTGCCGATCACACAGTCAAAGATTCGTTTGGTGTCCGTCCGATAGAAATGCCGTCGCACGCAGAATACGAAGATTTCGGTAACACGGAATGGATGATTTACAGTCGTATCGTGGATTACGGCGTTGAAATCTCTCAATCTGAAATTCGTTGGGACTATGCAACCAGCACTCAGGTCCAGACCGGCGAAGTATCGACTGAGCGATACAGGGTTGGCGACATGTTCCAGGTTTCCAACTTGAAGTTTCGTATTGAAGAAATTGTGCGTTTCGACAACCAGGAAGTAGCTGCCGCTTGGGTGAACATTTCCGAGATTGACATCGTCCGGCAATGAGCAGCAAACAGGCACAAACATTATTGTCCATGCAGAAGTTCAAGTCACACGATCCACAATACTGAAAGCGAGAGACACGCAGAGAGAGTATAAGTCATGCTGGCGGAATTGTTTATCGTTGCAATGCTCCTCTGGTTCTGGTGCTTTGACCTGCCTGCGGATTCGCCGCAGCGGCGGCTGGTTGGGTATTTTCAAAAGCCGTTTTTGTATCTGGGTCTCTGGCATGGTTGGGCGATGTTTGCTCCGGAACCGCTGCATGTGAATCGGCGGTTGAGGGCGATGTTGTCTTATGCGGACGGAATGGTGGAAGAGTGGCGTCCTATCGAACCGCTTCAGACAAACTGGTTCATCGATCTGTTGTGGTTTCGCCATTTTAAGTTTCAGTTTTCTGTGCTCACCGGGAGCGACAAAGTGTTATGGTCGCCGTTGTGTCAATGGTTG
>JANOZG010000360.1:0-4284 GCA_031429275.1 Planctomycetota bacterium | reverse complement strand
CTTCCATTGCAGGACTTGGCGGAACAGGCGAATACAATCGCTGTATTGCTTCAGCTCATAACAAACAACTCCGGCCTGATGGTAGGATTCTTCCCGCGTGTCCGGGTGTGTATTCGCTTCGCTGAAAACGAGCAGCGCTTCTTCCGGGCGACCGCGCGAATGAAGTTCAAATCCCTTCAGAAGACTGGCATGTGCTCTGTAATGGGAGTTTCCAGCCAGCCGTTTTGAGCAATCAGCCACAACATCCCAGTCACCAGACTCAACTGCGATCAGGCCACGCTGAAAGACCTGTCGATGAGTAGGTGTCAACCACCAGATTACAATGATCAGCAAAGCAAGGCCGGCAACCACCAGTCCCCACAATCTCCACGACGACAAAAACATGGACCTGGACATGTGGGATTCCGGATCGTCGCGAAAGACGATCGAAGACAGCTGAAAAAGTGTTGAAACGTTGACGTCGATAACCGAGAAGTGTACACTCGCGCGTGTGAATGTCGCAAGATATTCGTTTTTTTGATTCTCGTTCAAATCTCTCAAAAGGAATTCGAAATGACACCCGTTGTCCTGCAAAGACGAAGTGCTTTCACCTTGATTGAATTGCTGGTGGTAATCGCCATCATCGCAATCCTGATTGCATTGCTGCTGCCCGCTGTGCAGCAAGCCAGAGAAGCGGCTCGCCGCACACAATGCAAGAACAATCTTAAGCAGATTGGTCTTGCTCTTCACAACTATCACGACGTCTACAACAAGTTTCCGCCCGGATCATTCTGGAATAATCCGCATGTCGGAAACAATTACCAGCAGGGGAGTTTGCTGGCACACTTGTTGCCGTATGTGGAACAAGCCAACATGTTCAGTCAGATTCCATTCAGCAATCCTCCGCTACCAAGCCGCAACGTCAACGAGGCGGTTCTTCCCAGCGGACAACTGATGCGGGTCGCATTCAAAGTGCCCGGCTACGTTTGTCCGTCTGATACCGCGGGGACGAATTACAACGGACGGGGCACTGTACAAAACTATGCAGGCAGCAAAGGTGCATCGAACGCTGGCAGTCCTGCCGGGGGCAATCCAAATGCAACCGGCCCTTTGTGTGCAGATCTTTATCTCAGCTTCAGAAAGGGCACCGGTGGTGGCAGCGGTGTCTCAGGGCCGTTTCATCGCAACGGTCGCTCCGACAGTATGCGAGACTGTATTGACGGACTTTCCAACACGATCTACGTTGGCGAGGTTCGACCAGAATGCAGCAACCACATACAGCAGGGCTGGCTGGAGGCGAATAACGGTCAGGGAATGGCGTCAACGCTGTACCCAATCAACCTCGACACCTGCAGCGCTGATGCATCAACTGGCTGCCGATGGCGTAACAACTGGACCAACGAATTTGGTTTTCGATCTCGCCATGTAGGTGGAGCTCAATTCCTGCTGGGTGACGGTGCCGTTCGATTCATCTCAGAGAACATAGACCATGAGGCTTATAATCGACTTGGCGCAAAGGCTGATGGTCTTACGGTGACGGTGCCGGGGGATTGAAATCTCTTGAGTTCCGATTTTAGTTAGCATAAACCAATCAATTCTGGCCCCTGATCGTTCATACCGTCGGGGGCCGTTTTCTATTGTTTCTGCAATCCTCTTTTAGCTTTTCTAACCACAAAACTGGGGTCCCCGCGATGATCAGAAAATTCCGAATCTCGCATTTGTTCGTTGGTTGTTTAGTTTCGCTGCTCCTGACTGGATGCTCAAAAAGCGATCGACCTGCAACTGCACTGGCCTCAGGTAAGGTGACACTTGAAGGCGTTCCCGTTGTTGGGGCCTCAGTGATGTTCCAGCCGGTCGCTGGAGGGCGACCAGGCTCAGGGGTCACGAATGGCAACGGCGTGTACCAGATCAGCAGCTACGGTCAGCCAAACGATGGAGTCGCAGTAGGCGAGCATAAAGTTAGTGTGGTGAAGATTGCAGGTGATGGTGCTTTTTCGCTTGCTCCGGCCGAGGCTGCAAAACCAACGGACGCCCCGACTGCAGCCGCCAATCCAACAGACTCGCTCTCCGAAATCGCATTGCCTAACGAAGACGAGGAATCTGAAAAAGCCGCGCCCGAAATTGAGTATCTGGTGCCTCAAAAATACCAGAATCCAGAGAACTCCGGGCTGAAAGTCACCGTCCCTGCAGAAGGCAGCGATCAGTTGAATCTTGAATTGACTCTTAGTTGATGGCAACGCCTGCTACGGCTTTCCATGATTCTTATCACAGGTCACGATCTGAAACCTGAACTACCTTACGGGTGCAGTCGCGGACGATTGCGCTTTTGGGTAGTTTAGGTTAACTTGGTTGCTTCTGATTTTTGTATCTCACGGAGGCAACGACAATGGAATTTGAAAAGCTGACTGCGGAAGAGCGACTCATTGCCGAACAGGCGGTCCTGAATTTTCGATCGCTCAACAAAGCGTGTGATGACGCGAAGGATGGTACTGTTCTCGCGGTCGCGGAAAAGCTCGCGATGATTCAGGGGCGGAAACTGATTCAGCAGACACTGCAGACATCACTGGAGTTGCAGGCTCGCGCGATCGAAAAAAAAGTGAAGTGAGCCGCGCCTGTTCGTGTGGACGAACAAAGGCTCATCATGGTCGCAAGCCGCGCGTCGTTACGACCTCTTCCGGAGAAGTCTGTCTGTCGCGAGTTTACTTTCGCTGCGTCGCTTGTGGTGACGGTGGATTCGCGGCGAATGGGCGTCTGGGAATTCGTGGTCGGTACAGCGTGGAAGCGGAGCGGCTGGTATGTCTCGCGGCAGCAAGCTGGCCGTATGATGTGTCCTCGGATCGCCTTGAAGAGTTCTGTGGTCTGAAGATTGGTGATACCGCAATTCGTGAGATTTCTCAGAGTCGTGGGGCCGCGATGAATGCGTGGCAGAACTCCGATCCGGAAGCCTGTCGTGCGTTTCGTGAGTCCGACAGTGAAGTCGAATTCACAACCGACGGAACGAGCGTAAACACGACAGAAGGCTGGCGGGAAACGAAGCTGGCGATCTTTTCGAAGCGGGAACTGGGTGAAGCGGCGACTCCTGAAGAGTGGGCCACGCGGACACTTCCGGCACCCAAAGTTCGAGTCGCGTTCGCCGCGATTGAAGCCAGTGATCGCTTTGGAAGTCGGTGGTCTCAGTGGTGTCGGAGACTGGGGATTCTGGACACATCAAATATCACAGTGCTTGCCGACGGTGCACTGTATTCTTCATGTTGCATGGCAACGGGATCTGGCAAGAACAGTTGAATCATCTGCCTGCCGCCGAAGGCATGCTGGATATTTTTCACGCGTTGGAGCACGTTGCAGAAACGGCTCGCGCTGTGTTCGGTGAAGGCACTGCAGAAGCGAAGCAGTGGCTGGATGCCGGTCGCACTGCGGTGCTGGCCGAAGGGGAACCAGGGCTGCAGCATCAGATTACAGAAACGATGAAAAAGGTTCGGTCTCCAAAGAAGCGTGCGAGCCTCGACTCACTTTCTGCGTATGTTGCGAATCACAGTCATCATATGCACTATGCTGCTCGACTTGCGGAAGGCCGGTCGATCGGGAGTGGCCAGATCGAGGGTGCCTGCAAGAATCTGATCGGACGCCGCCTCAAACAAACGGGTGCTCGGTGGAAAGTCCGCCGAGTCAACCGTATGGCGGGCCTCTGTTCAATCATGTACAGCGATCTCTGGAAAACCTACTGGAACGCCGCATAAGGCACTCCACCGAAATCCGCGACTGCACCCCTTTGTCGGACATCACTCGCCAGTTGATTGCGACTTCTGAGTAAATTTGTTAGCGTTCCTAGTATCCGGGAATTAGCGCAGTCTGGCTAGCGCGCTTGGCTGGGGGCCAAGAGGTCGCAGGTTCAAATCCTGTATTCCCGATTTGCACTCAAACAGCATTCCGAATCGTGTTTAACGATACCTGACGACGTTCGTCAGTGCGGCGAAAAACCTGTTTCAATCGTGGAAGTTCTTCCACGAAATGAATGAGGACTCCCGCACATGGCACGAAAAGCGAACGTAAATCCGTCTTATCTTCTACACAAACAAAGCGGACAGGCCCGCGTTCGAATCAACGGACGCGACCACATGCTCGGTCCGTTCGGCTCTGAAGAGTCACGGAAATTGTACGGTCAACTGATTGCCCAAGCTGCCGGCGGGATCGCAATTGATCCGTTGAAAAGTGGAAGTTCTTCCACGAATGCCGATTCTGGTGCAGGTCTCACTGTCAACGAACTCGTTTTGGCGTTCATGCGGCACGCAGCCAGATCGCGGCGGC
>JANOZG010000359.1:0-2920 GCA_031429275.1 Planctomycetota bacterium | reverse complement strand
GTGATCATTGCGAATTCATGGGAGTCATGTCTGACGCATGTCAAAGTCAGCGACGATCCATCCGGCGACGGCTGTCCAAAATGGAATCGCGACGACACAATTCTGCTGAAGCCTAATGACTTTTCCGGCGAAGCAATCAGGGTTGTCGATCAATTGCTGGTGAATTCGCCAGTGCCACTGTCGGAAAAACAATTGTCCGTCATCAATGATGCCAAAACAAAGCTGAGTCAAAAACTTTATCAGCGTCTGGGCTGGCAACCGCGATGCAAACCGACGGTGTTGCCTTCCGGGCGAATTCTGCTGCCGCTTTACACGGATACGTTTTCCATTTCCATTATGGCGATCAGTGATGACGGCGGATCGACATGGTTCGCCAGCAAACCGCTGCTCGGATTCGGCGCAATACAGCCAACAGTGCTGCGTCGCGACAATGGGACGCTGGTTGCGTACATGCGTGAAAATGGTTACACGGGCCGCATTCGAGTGGCAGAATCAAGCGACGATGGAATGTCGTGGGGCGTTGTTGGTGTGAGCGAACTCATTAACCCGGGTTCCGGTCTTGATGGAGTGCGACTGAAAAATGGCCATTGGCTCCTTGTTCACAATGACACTCAAACCGGTCGCAACAAACTGGCCGTTAGTCTGTCGACAGATGAAGGTGCGACATGGACACACTCGCGACATCTGGAAGATCAGCCTAAAGGGTCGTTCCACTATCCGTGCATGATTCAGACATCGGACGGCATGATCCATTGCGTCTACAGTTACTTCTGTGACGAAGGCAAGACGATGAAGCACGCTGCATTTAATGAAGACTGGATTTTGGCTGGCGATTCCAGGGCCCGATGACGGTGCGAATCTGACATCGTACTGATATGTAATCCGGCCCTCCTACTCACCAATGAAAGTGAAGAAATGACGATTCGGTTCATTGCTTTATTCAACGCCTTGCTTTGCTGTTCGACAACGACAACCGCTGCAGAATTCCACTCCGGTGCTGCGATGCGAATTATCACTCCGGACCCGCTGTTGCCGATTTCCGGGGGTGTTGGCGAACCAAACGCAGCGACGCAGAAACGTGGTGAACTCACCGCGCGAGCAATGGTATTCCGCAATGGCGAAACAACAATTGCTGTGGTCGGTATCGATGCCCTTGGTTTTCCTGGTGTGCTTGGTGATCGTATCCGAAAAATGGTACCGCGACTGCCGTCCGAGAATATCCTCGTCGGTGCCACGCATACTCATAGTGCGCCGGATTGTTATGCGTTTCCTTCGCCGTCTGGTGGATCGACTGGCGATCTGAAGTATATGCAGTCGGTCTGCGAAAAAGCCGCTGAAGCGGTGAATGAAGCGATCGACAAATTGCAGCCAGCGACACTCAGGATCAGCAGCGAAAAGGCCGCGGAACGGATTGCATATAACTACTATGCGCCGCAACTGTATGATCGTCGAATGGGCGTGATTCAAACGCTGACTGCGGATGGCAAAGTCATCGGAACGCTTGTGAATTACGCCATTCATCCGGAAGTGCTGGGCAGTGAGTCGGGAATTACCAGCCCCGATTGCATCGGGCCGATGTGTGATCAGATCGAAGAGCGACTCGGCGGCATGGCGATGTTTATAAACAGCGCGCAGGGTGGCATGGTGACGGCTGACAATCGCGATTTTTCGCAACCAGGCGATGTATTGAAGGACGTAACTCCTGATACTCGCTCATGGGACGAATGTCTGCGTATTGGTCACCTGATGGCAACTGAAGCCGAACGTATCATTTCGAAGGCAGACGTCCAGAGATCCCCGCTGGTCAGCAATTTGACTCGACGAATCGAGTTTCCCGTCGAGTCCGTGATGATGCGTGTTATCGTTGCTGCTTCGCCGTTGAAGTATCCTCATACAGATGACTTCAAAATCTCCGTGCAGGTCAATCTTATCAACCTGGGTAACGCTCAAATCCTGACAATTCCGGGTGAGGCATTGCCAAACATCGGCTTTTACCTGAAACGCAAAATGACGGGCGAACACAATCTTCTGTTCGGCCTGACGAATGATGCGTTCGGATACATTCTGACGAAAGTCGATTTCAACAGTTTTGATCGCTACGCCTATGTATCGCGTACGAGCCTTGGTGAATTGACGGGCGAAATCTTCATCGAGAATGCCCTGAATATGATCGAGGCCGAAGCAAAATAAATCAATGCGAATGCATCAGGACTTCAAGGTCGATTACTTCTTTCGATGGATGGTTCGTCGAGATCTTAACGTGTCCTGATTTAGTCACAGATTTTTGTGTGTGTGGCCTGCCTGGTGGCACAGAAATATGAATGGCGTATCGATGAATTGTTGAAGCTGATTTTCCAAGTTCTTCAAGTTCCGCCTTCAAAAAATGAGGGTCGGCTTCAAAATTCGTAATTTGAAAAGGTTCGGTCATATCCTTTTCATCAACGATCAGGAGCAACTTAACCTCGCGTCCAGCTGAAGCTTGAAACTGGCCCATTTGCAGCAGCTGCTTGTCTGGCACAAACAGGCTGCCGTCGAGGGGCTGTAAAATGAAGTTGCCGTACTTCCGAGCAGTCAGGTGTCCTGTGATGTAAGGTATTCCGTCGATACCTTTGATGTTGATCCGGACGTCTTCATCGATTTTCCCTGGTGGTGCATCGGGAGCGAGCACAACGTCGAGCCGATATCCACTGACGTAGTTGTCCCTCGCCTTTTCTTCGACTGTCATTGGATGGACTGTTGCGGTGATGTATTGTGATTCGCTCTCAATGGATTCCACTTCGAATCGATTATAGAGTTTTGATGCAATTGCCGCTTTGAGTGATCCGGCCTTATCGAGGCTGACATTGCCCATGCTCCAAATCTCTGGCAGCATCTCAACCGGCATTTCGATCGCGCCTTTTACCGTGAACATGACTTCCTT
>JANOZG010000358.1:0-9283 GCA_031429275.1 Planctomycetota bacterium | reverse complement strand
CTGATAACGGTCGCCGCGAATAGAATGTTCATCATTCTTTATTTTTGTAATTTTTTCGCTTCATGACAATAAACAAGTCTCATTCACTCCGTAGCAACAATGCTATTTCTCATGAAATGGCTCCATTCGAAGCATCGAATTTCGCACAGTTGATAACACTGTACCCACTGCTCAAAAATGAACAACGAGATCGAATCACCATACTGATTTCTGGCAAGCAATTTATTGTACAGAATCGTCAAGTAAAACTGTCGTGCCGCATCGAAGCTACCCAGGTCAAACACCCACGATCGTTAACGACCATATACGGTGAAATACGGCCGTCGTGACCGTATTTTGCCGTAATTCACCGTAATACATGGCTCCGTATTACGACCGTACTTCTCCGTATCGTTTACGGTAAATTACGATCATCTACGGATACAAGAAAACGGTTGCTCATCATCATCGTAGATGACCGTCCTACACTTTCTCACGCATCTGTCGTTTACGATCCTAAACGGTCTATTACTGACATCGTTTGCGATCGTAACCGACTGTATACGTTCGTATACGACACGATGAAATACGATCGTAATACGGAGCCATGTATTACGGCGAAATACGGTCGGATACGTTCCGTTAATTGAACGTACACGATCGTATACTGTCGTATACGGATTTCGTAATCGTCGACCTGGGCTTTTTCCTTTTCGACGTTTTCCAGTGCCACAGGATCATGGACCTTCACGATAGCGCCCGCCTCCAGCAAACTGTGTATCAGCACCAGCGACGGGGCTTCTCGAATATCGTCAGTCCGCGGTTTGAAGCTCAGCCCCCAAACGCCAATCGTTCGGCCCTTCAGATCGCCATCAAAGTAGTCCATCAGCTTTCGAAAAAGGATGTGTTTCTGTTGATTATTGGTTTCATCGACCGTTCGAAGAATACGCGGCTCAACACCATGTTCAGAAGCCAGCGCGGCGAGTGCTCGAACATCCTTCGGAAAACATGAACCACCATAACCGACACCGGGGAACAGGAACGAAAACCCGATGCGAGCATCATGCCCGATGCCTTTGCGAACTTCATTGATATCCGCGCCCACTCGTTCGCAGATGTTTGCCATTTCATTGATGAAGCTGATCTTGGTCGCCAGCATGCAGTTGGCCGCATACTTGATCATCTCAGCACTCTCGATGCCGACGGAAATGAATGGCTTTTCGGTTCGCAGAAAGGGCTTATAAAGCTCAAGCAACAAATCTGCTGCGTCAGGATTATCGACGCCAACAACGACACGGTCTGGCTTTGTAAAGTCATCAATCGCCGCCCCTTCCTTCAGAAATTCCGGATTGGATGCGATGCTGAACGGCGTGTCGGTTTTGGCCTTTATCCACGAGGCGACACGTCGATTGGTGCCTACTGGTACTGTGCTTTTGCAGACGACAACAACATTTTTCATCAAGTGCGGTGCCATACTTTCGGCGGAACTTTGGACATACTTCAGGTCAGCAGCACCCGAATCATCCTGCGGTGTTCCGACACAGATGAAGACACATTGAGCCGTCGAAATTGCGTCTTCGTAACTTGTCGTAAACTTTAAACGGCCAGCGGCAGCGTTGCGTTTAACAAGTTCTTCAAGTCCGGGTTCATAAATCGGCACGCCGCCATTGTTCAACAATGCCACTTTGCGAGCATCGACGTCGAGACACGTTACATCGTTGCCGCTTTCGGCAAAACAGGTGCCTGTCACAAGACCGACATAGCCTGTTCCAATCATTGTAATTTTCATGTTGTCACTCAGCGAATACTTGCAAACTCTATAGTACGGAAAGGAACTTAAACTCAGTCTGGAAACAGCTTCAAAGAGAACTGGACCGATGGCCTGGCGGGTTCAGCGGCTGCTTTATACCGTTTTCTTTTCTCTGGATGAATACTCGTTTTGCAGCTCAGAAAGCAGTTGTTCGATACGATTCAGCTCTTCAATGGGCGAATCCGTTTCCTTCAGAATGTGGGGGGCGTGCGAGACGCCAAGATTGAGCGTTTTTGATTTTACGTAGACGGGGCGGGCGCGGACCTGATCGTAAATTCGAATGACATATTCCCCAAGGATCGAAATACCAAGAGCATTGAGTGATCCGAAGAATGATGCCGTGATGATGACCGAAGCCCAGCCCGGAATCGCCAGTCCTGTAAACAGTCGATGCCAAAGCACAAATCCAATCGTACCCAGACAAACGGCGGCCGAAACACCGGCAATAACATAGAAGAATTTCAGCGGGAACGAAGAGAACGAAAAGACTGCCGTCTTGGCAAGTCGAAAAAGTCCCCTCAATGAAACGCGAGGGTTGTCGTCGTGCCGCGCTTCGCGTTCAACGGGGATACCTATTTGGCGAAAACCTGCCCAGCTTCGCAGTCCTGGAAAGAATCGTTCTCGTTCCGGAAGCGACAAAACGGCGTCGACAACACAGCGGTCAAGTAGCCCGAAGTTTCCGGCATCCGCTGGAATCGGACTGTCCGCGATTGCGTTGAGGACACGATAGAAGCTGTAGAACAGAGCTCGCTTAGGCAAAGATTCCTTGCGGTTTGTGCGTTGAGCATAAATGACGTCGTAGCCGACTTCCCACTGATCGAGAAACCGGACAATGGCCTCCGGGTTGTCCTGCAGATCTGAATCCATCACGATGACGGCATCGCCAGTTGCATGTTCCAGTCCCGCATGAACCGCAGGCTGGTGTCCGAAGTTGCGTGAAAGATGTACGACGACAATTCGTCGATCATTTGCCGCGAGAGCACTGAGATTTTCGTATGAACCGTCGGAAGATCCATCGTTCACGTAGACGATTTCAAATTGCGTTGCAATACGTTCCAGAACGTCCACAACACGGCGGTTCAGTTCCTGCAGAATTGCCGTTTCGTTAAACACCGGCAACACGACAGAGATTTTTGCCGTGTGACGGTCACGAACTCCGCGCGTCACCTGAGATGTCATTTCTGCAGAACTCCCACCAAAGAAAGTCCCGTGGGAATGCTGAAATTGCTAAGGCACCATCGTTCCGCAGCGGCAGCCGTCAGAAGAGCTCGATTGGTAAATGATGAGACCGCGGGGAAGTCAGGCTGTGTGCGGCTAGGGAACAGTTTCTCCCAACCACGAACAGCAACCGCCGCAGGCATTGTGAAGCTATTCCAGTAGTTCAGAAACGACACTCTAAAGCCCGCTTCATTCGCATGCCGGCGAAACTCCGCCGTTGTATAACGACGAAAATGTCCAAGTTGTTCATCCCAGCGACTGTACAACCATGGATGCGCTGGCACTGTAACGATGATTGCGCCGCCGACTTCGAGTGACGCATTCGCATGTCGCAATACAGTCACTGGATCTTCAACGTGCTCAAGAACATCCAGCAAGACGACTGCTCGCAGCGATGATACATCGACTGGCCACGGCTTTCCGAGATCATGGACCCGTACGTCTTCAATGCCACGATTTCTAACGTGCTGCACGGATTCTGGCATCAGATCAAAGCCAGTCACATCGAAGCCCATTTCATTGAATTCAACAAGATTGCGGCCTGAGCCGATGCCGCCCTCGACAAGTCGTCCTGGAGGTGGGCAGTATCGTTTGATGAGTCGCGTTACGAGCTGTCGCTTGGCGACGTGCCACCAATAGTTATCTTCGAGCGTCACCAATTCTTGTAGATGGCTTGGATCCATTCTGATTGCTCTCACATGCCGAACTTTTCGAAGATCAGGGATAGTGAGAACCTATCACATAGAATCGACTGGTGACTTTTGGAAACATAGACCAGCCGTATTCACAGCACAAAACGGGATTCTGTAACAATCATACTGACAGTGACGATCGCCTTACGTGAGTAGCGATAACGCAGGGGGATGAAGAAGCAATTCCCAGCACAACGGGGAGCGTATTAAAACATCCAGCAGATTCTGCTGGATGTCGATCTGAAGAATCTAGGACGGAAACGAAAAAACCCCGAAAAACACGAGGTTTTTCGAGGTTTCAAGTAGCGGTGGCCGGACTTGAACCGGCGACACCCGGCTTATGAAGCCGGTGCTCTAACCAACTGAGCTACACCGCCGATTGGTGAAATGCCCAAAAACTTGAGCCCTGTCCATTGGACACGTAATGCTGGCCTCGAGTTCGAGCGGGTGAGAAGTTTAGCAAAAACCGCCGGGACGACAACCTTTCGGGCGCAATTTGCCGACAGTCTCAAGGTCGCCAAAGATCGAGAAAGAAACCACCCCGACAGCTGCTGATTTCGCCCTGCCTTCGAGTATTCAATTAGTTATTGTGGCGTTGGATACAGCAATGATTGACATGTCGCGGCGACTGTCTGCTTCATCCCTCTCATTTTCACAAGTCCTCCGGGACCTTAACGGTGGCAACTGAAGTTAGATCAGCGACAGAATCGGCCTGATCGGGTGAATATACTTTTTCGACATGCCCACCTGTATCGGTCAACATGGTTATTCTATTTCCAAACTTCAAAGAGCCGTACCGAAGGGCGTCTGAAGCTTGTGTCAATCAAGTCAACTAATTGAGGTCGTCGAAGACAAGAGCAGGAAAGTGCGCTCTCAGCGCGCTTATGATTCTCTCTCTCTTCAGAAGTATTGAGGTACAGGCAATGAAAAGGCTCATGCTGGGAGCCGCGATTGCAGTTGCTATGCTGCTGAACGGCGGAATTTCGAACGCGGGATTGCTCAAATCGGGTGGTTACCGTCATTGTCGAACTTCTGCATGTTCATCGTGTGGTGATTTCGTCGCAGCTCGTTGTGGATGCGGTTCACAGTGTCAAACTGTGCAGGAAGTTGTGTGGGAAACACAACAGTACACGTGCATGCAGACGGTCTATGACCAGTGCACAGAATCCGTGCCTGTATCATGCACGAAAAACGTTTACGAAACCTGCTACCGTGATGAATGTTACACGGTTTGCAAGCCGGTTTATCAGACCTGCTACAAGACCGTCACATGCAACGTCTGCAAGCCAGTTTATCAGACTTGCTACCGTGACGTGAGTTGCCGAGTTCGCAAGCCTGTCTACCAGACTTGCTATCGTGAGCAGTGCTACACGATCTGTAAACCAGTCTACCAGACCTGTCACCGTACTGTGTGCTACAACGTCTGTAAGCCCGTGTACAACACATGCTACAAAGACGTGTGCTGCACGACTTATCGCACGGAATCAGAGACATGCTACAAAGACGTGTGTTACACGGTCTGCAAGCCTGTTACTGAGTGCAAAACGGTGCAGGAATGCAGTGGCGAGTGGGTCACTGAAACCAAGCACATTCCGGGCCCAGTGGTTCAGAAATGCGTTGTTGACCCATGCAATCCCTGCTGCACAAAGACTGTATGTGTCCAGTGTCCTGGTCGCACGGTTTGCTGCCGCAAATGGTGCCCAAAGATGGTTGAGAAGACCATCACATGCACACGCATGGTTCCTGAAGTCTGCCACAAGCAGGTACCTTATACTGTCTGCCGTCAGGTTCCAGTGACGACGACAAAGAAGGTCCCTTACACAACATGCTCGTTCGTACGAGAAACCTGCACGAAACAGGTTCCTTATACGACCTGCACGATGACACACCAGACTTGCACACGTAAGATCCCGTACACAACATGCAGCTACACTGAAGAATGCATCACTCGACGCATTCCTTACACAACATGCCGCATGGAAACTCAGTGCATCACAAAGCAGGTTCCTCACACAACCTGCACAATGACACAGCAGACCTGCAGTCGCAAAGTGCCTTACACGGTTTGCCGTCAGGTATGTGAAACTCGCACAGTCACACGCACAAAGTGTGTACCTCGCCAGGTTTGTGTAACCAAGACGCGATGCGTACCACGAGTTGTGTGTCGAACTGTACAGGCCTGCTGCGATCCTTGTGCATCAGGTGCAACTGCAGAAACACCATGCTCATCCTGCAACCCGTAAAGAAAAAGTGCTTCATACTGAGGCACTTGGACAAGGATTGTCATTGGCCCCAGATTGAATTGAGTTGATTTCCAGCAGTCAAAGCGAGGATCTCATCGACCACTGAAATCAATCCGACTAATGCGACAGGGGACCGTGAATAACGGTCCCCTGTTTGCGTTTTTGGGCGACTAAAATGTCGAAAAGACGACCGGGCATTGGCGGCGGTGACGCCATTTTTAAATGTCAGGTGTCCGCAGATCTCGCATTCACGGTCGACTCATCCGGTCAGCGGCATGACCGGAAGATGTCGTGTATTAGAGTCTTACTCCGAAGCATGGGCAGGGTGCGTGGATCTTTCGGGAAGCGAACAATGTGAGCGGCTGATGTCAGCGAGCCGAGAGGCTCATTTGGGTCAATGGCTGTCGGCCTGGCAGGATCATCAGCCGGGACGAATTCGCATCCCGTCTGCGTTGGTTTCATGCCGCGTGAAGAGAGGGCGGGAGGACTCCTGTTGATTTCACATTTACGGTGGTCTCAAATAAGGCCCTCGACTTTGCAGTAACACAGATTCCCAGTCCAGGCCGCGTCCCAAAATCAACTGAAGCATCACGATCCTCTGCTGCGTCGTCGTGAATAGCGACGTTTTCGTCGATTTTCCGAATCAATGGCGAATATCATGCATCCAGATCGAACTACGTCACACATTCCGACAATAGCTTGCTCTCACTGCTCTTCATCGTAAGATTCCGACGTGGAATTCCTGCTATACCCTCATGGTTTCCGACATGAATCGCCATCTCATCCTTGGAATTGTTGCATGGGTCGGCGGCAGCGCTGCGGTGCGGCTGGCGTTGAATCAAATCGGGACGAATGAACATGCTTCCGTAAAACAAGTCGCGGGCCAGATCAGCCAGTGGGTCGTTGGTGCTCGGTCAGAATACAATGCGTGGTCAAATACTCCAATTCTCCTGTCGCCCGGCGACCCGATCCTGATGCAGCAACCCGATGGTGGATACCTGCAAGTCGGGAAGGTACGAAATCACTATTCTCCGGAGCCCAAAGAAGCGTACACCAAACAGGCAGTCCTTGTACTTTATGACAACGTAATCGCAGATGTTTCTGACGGATTTGAGCTGAAATACTACACGACTCCCACTTCACTGGACTGGGTCGTCAAAACAATGGTCCCCCCCGAACGTCAACAGGAAATCGCAAAGCTCATCACTGACGACTGGAAATCGCACCGCGAAGAAGTGTTGACACAACTTCAGCCCGTGATGGAAAAGAGCCTGTCGCATGCGGTGAACGCAATCGAGGCAGAGCTTCCGTCAATCATACAGGACCATCGTAGTGAGTTCGGCCAACTTGCCGATCGCTACCAATCGGAAATCATTCGACGCCAGATTGTGCCGCTAGTGCGAAAGGAGATCCTGCCCATCGTTGAAGAAGAAATCACTCCGATGGCAAACGAACTCGGACAGGAACTGTGGAATCGAGTTTCGTTGTGGTCTTTTACCTGGCGTTATCTGTACGATGTTTCGCCACTGCCGGAAAAAAAGGCCGTCAAAACAGAATTCGATCGATTTCTGGATCAGGAAGTCAAGCCGCAGTTGGAATCTCACTCAGACGAGTTTGTGGCCGTCACTCAACGCATCATTTCACGCGTTAGCAAAAACGAAAAAGTCCGCGCCGTCATTCGAGAAAACCTGCGTAAAGTATCGTCCGATCCAGAGTTGCAGGCGATTATTTGGAGCGTCGTCCAGGAATCAATTCTCCAGAATGAAAAGCTGAAATCTTCGCTGCGTGATTACTGGAAAAGCGACGAAGTCAAGGACGCGCTGCAAGTTGCCAATATTCGATTTGAACCAACTGCACGAGCCATCGGTGATGCAATCTTTGGGAATCGTGAACAGGGGATTTCGGCGGAATTCTCGCGGGTCCTGCGGAGTCAAATCTTACAAAAAGACCGACGTTGGCTTGTTGTTGTACCGCTTCACCAGAGCGATCCGACACAAAGAATCAAGGATGCTGACCATCCCATAGACAGCCTGAAGATCACAGTGGCTAAAGACGCAATGGAGTTCCCCATCGACTTTGAAGGAACCACACAAAGCCCCCTCACGCGTATGATCGAAGCGGCTGATGCAGCCAAACCACAGCAAACGGTGCAAGACAAACAACCATTGGGGAAACCCTGATGTCGGCTGAACAGAATCGTTCCCTAAAAGAAAATGAATCTGATTCGGCCGCTGTCGTCGGCACCAGCATTCATATCGAGAAGCTGACTGTTTTGGCAGGGCAACGCACCTTGCTGAACAATGCCAGCTGTACTTTTCCAGCTGGTGAAGTCATTCTGCTGTTGGGTTGCAGCGGCGTTGGTAAGTCCGTTCTACTGAAAATAATGGCAGGATTGATCAACCCTAATCATGAGGGCATTCAATATACAGGACAAATCTCATTCATCGCTTCCAGCGGAGCGCAACGCGGTATTTCGAATGGAACACATCCTGTCTCCGTTGTCTTTCAGACTTTTGCTCTATTGGATGAACTATCACCGCTACAGAACGTGCAGATCGCACTCGATCACGCGGCTGGGAAAAATTCTGAATCCAGTTCACGGGCCAGCCAACTTTTGTCGGATCTTCGGGTTCCCACTGATCGCGCGACGTCTGTTTTAAGCGGGGGGCAACAGCAACGACTTGCCATTGCCCGCGCGATCGCTCCGAATGCGGATGTTGTATTCTATGACGAACCGACTTCTGGCCTGGACACTCGCACCGCGCAACAGGTTGCTGATCTGATTCGCGAAACTCACCAACGCTACCGGCGAACGTCAGTGTTGGTGACTCACGACTACGAAACCCTGAGCCGCATTGCCGATCGCATCGTACTGCTCGACCATCTGCAGCAGCGTCTTATCGAACTGCCAAAGTCTGAATGGAATAACCTTGCGACCGCTCTGGGAACGCCTCCATCGGCAGCAACAAACGTGATCGCGGATACGTGGAAAGTTCAAATAGGAAATGGCGTTCGTCAGTTTCTAATAGACTCAGGCAGGCTTTTTGAAGATGTGTTGATGTTGCCGTTTTCATTGCTGCCTTTGTGGCGAAGTTGGCGGTGGGGGTTGCGGTATTCGGTGTATTATCTGCGACTTGTCGCGGGGCCGTCGGCATGTGTCTATATCGCCGTCGCAGGCATGATCCTTGGGTATGTGGCTCAGGATTTCGTGTTTCGGTATCTTCCGTTTCGCCAATTTACTGAACCACTGCTGACAGAGAACTTGCTGCATGCAACGGGATTTTCTTTATACCGTTTTCTGGTCCCTATTCTGGCAACAATCCTGATCGCCGCTCGATCGG
>JANOZG010000357.1:0-5334 GCA_031429275.1 Planctomycetota bacterium | reverse complement strand
CCAAGCCGATCGAATTTCAAGCTGCCATGTGGCTGTCAGGTCCTGGGTCCACGCGATCCCTAACTGATTGTCCGCGATCGTCATGACTTCGTTGCTGATATCTGCTGCAGGTATCGCGATGAGTAGAGCATGGTTTCTGATACCGCCGAACAACATGGAGCCTCGTAAGTTGCCATACATGCTGAATCCACTGTCCCCAAGAGCCCTGCGTCCACCGATCGACATTGTTGGTCCAACACCCTCGAAGGTCACAGCTCCGACATTGAACAAGGTCGCGACGTCACTCCGATACTGAAGATTGCCGTAGCGAACTCCAGCCGACAGTTCCAGATCGAAATGCCTGAGCCGCTGATCAAGCGTAACTTCCGTGTCGATTGCTTCGAGTCGAATCCCGAAGACTGCTGGGGTAAACGGTGCCACAATTAGAGCCTGATAAGGCGGCACATACTGGAATGTGTGCTGCATAGACCAATAGCGAGCACGAACACCAAGTCCGGAATCTCCGCGATAACCAAGGACGTAGCGAACGTTAGGAACCCAGGTTCCGTTGATGGTCTTGGACGCTGCTCCGCTGCTTGCAAAGGCCGCAGGTGCACCGCTGAGATGTGGCTTCAGGAATGTGACTTCGATAGAGCCAAACAGGCCACCGGTTCCAACATCCTGCTGCTGAAGTTGTTGTTCAAGTGCGGCATACGAGTTTGAGTTTGAATACTGCTGAACCTGATTCAGCTGAGACTCCAGCCGCTGAATCCGATTCTCAAGCTCAACATTCTTCTGAGCGAGGTCTGATTCAAAGAGCGACGGTTCCTGTTCAGGCATGGATGTGAGAAATGTGGGCACACCGGACTGGCTGTCAAACGGCACTTGCCCTTCTTGTGCAGCGACAGGATTAGCTGTAACGGTTACCAAAGCGAGCAAAACGATAATCGATATGCGCAGACTCTTCACCGCTCAGACCCTCCTGGAATTCTCCGACCGTGGTCAGAGTTCTGATATCTCGTACCCACTGAAGTTGTGAAGGTGAAATCTTTCAGATTCCTGCTCGCACATCCATGCTGCAACGGGTTACATGAGCCTTCTGATCGGCGAATCCTTCAGGTGGCTTCTGATCGATAATCGCTGATTTCGGCAATTCTGGCGGATCTCAATTTTCAGTCGCTGCGACAGGAACAGACTGACTAAATTACGACGCCATGCTTCCGGCTACATCGCAGGGGAAATCGCAAGCTCACGCAAAGCGAACGACCGGCTCAATCGTTCGATTTCGTACAACTTAACATTGTCAGTTGCAGCATTGAACAATTCTTCGCGTAAAAGAACTGTCCATTGACGTGGAGTCTTAGGATTTGTGCTCGTTCGAGTCGTCGCGGCGATTCGACCATTGACTGCAACCGCGAGGTGGAGCGGCGAATCGATCTCCGGCCCCTGGATCATCCCCTTGAAATACGATGGCACAAAACCGGGCTGAGCAGGATCGTACTGTTCTCCGCCACGCCACAATATGCATTCCCACGTCGAAGGCGTCCGTACTTCACAGCTCGCGATGTCTTTTCCAACGAGTTCCGGGATCGTATTCAGATTCCACAATCGATCGTCCTGACCACCAGTGCCAAAGACAGCAACCATCCTATCGACATATTCGAAGCGTTGGGAGAATTCAGGATCGACAACGATCGATTGATCGCTGCTCAGATGCATCGTTTTTCGAGGTCTTTCATGATAGTTCGAGGCGACCAAAGATTCGCCATCGACTGCCTCTGACAACGGCAACTTGAGAATTTCGGCTATCGTTGGCAGGACATCGATCGTTTCCACATTCAGGTCGCTGATGTGGCCAATGGTCTGGGCAGGAAGTTTGATCAAGAGCGGAACAGACAACAAGTCTGCTACTGTGGAGTCCGTTGGAATTCGGCGCTCCTGCCCCGGAACAAATGCCATTCCATGATCTGCAACGACAATGACAAGAGATCGATCATATTCTTCGATTGTATCCAGGCGATCAAGTATTCGTCCAAGACATCGATCGGCATACTGCAACTGCAGCAGGTATCGCTGCCATCCGTAGTGGACCATCAATTCATCGGGCCCCCAAAGTTCGCCCAACAATCCGAATGTGCCTGCGGTCGGTTCAGAGACATCAGAGTGCCGGATGTAATCCTTTCCGGATGGAAGATGACTCCAGGGATCATGAGGAACGACAAGATGCAGAAAATGAAAACCTGGTTTGTCCGACTTGACAAGCGTATCCGTAAAATGCCGTATCTGAAGTTCATGCTCAACATCCCAGCCGTAGGCAATTAAACCTTTCGATGGAGCCTGGAGACCCGGTTCGTCAGGCACGAATCCAAACCAGATTCGAGGGATACGAAGTTGCTTAATACTCAAATCTTCCGGCACACTCGTGGAAAGATACACTTGTGCCAGAATGGACGTTAGCTCTGATATCTGTTCAGTCAAAGACTGGTTCTTCTCAAGCACTCGAAGTTCCCGCGGGCAAATACGCGTGAGTGGCTCGAAGACAGTCATCTCAAACTGCCCGGAATCGTGCAGTAGTTGAAACAGATTCTGCGGATGGTTGCTCTCGATGGGATTGGTTTTGAGTGCATCAGGAAACTGCCCCGTCAGAATAGCCGGCATCGCCTGAGTTGTTCGGAAATGGACCGATGTTGCATTGCGGTAGAATGTGCTTTGCTGTGCGAGCTTTGCGAATGCTGGATAGCGGACCGCGTCGATGTCATGCTGCTCGTTCAACAGAGACATTCCGCACAGTCCGTCAAACGCGATGACCACAACAGGCACAGGATTCTCAGCCTGTGAGCCGACGGATTTCGGCGGAGTTATACCCAGAACCTCGGCCTGCATCGCTGGCTTCAGGAAAAAGCTGATGGGAAACAACACGATCCCGATCGCAGCAATGTTCAGCAACTGCGCAGGCCACTCGAAACGCCGATAGAGCCACGCGCCAAACAGAGCAAGTATCAGACTTAATGCAGCGAGCGCGGAATCCGGAACTCCAACTCCTCGCAGGTTGAACCGCCATTGAAGCCATCTCAAAACAAGGTTGAGTATTAATGCCAACAGCAGTGTTGCAGCGGATGCAAATACGGCAAGTGCGAATTTCGGCATTTTCAGCCAACGCAATACTGCAATCGCGGAAACGACAAAAATCGGAACAGCCAAAAGGTAGATCAGCAGTGATAATGAAACGGCAACTCCGGAGTAGCCTTCGAGGCTCAAGAATTCCGGGTTGGCTCCTAAACGGTCAAGAACAGGTTGAGCCACAGCAAATGAATTCAGTGCCGCGATTTGCACGAAACAAATCCATAGAGACTTCATGACGCGTAGGCTTCCGACAAAATCCAGATCAAAGTTGCATCGGCCGAAGATTAGTTTTTCGGTTGCAGCCAGAACAGACAGCGGGTACCGTCGGCAAGTGGCAGCTCCTTGATCACATCAAATGAACGAGCGATATTCTCGCGAAACGCTGCAATATTGTAGTCAGAGAAAACATCCTCTCGGTTCGCCAACAGCTGCCGGACCTGAGCGTCTTTGCGGTCGACATATTCCAGAACGACAGTCGCTTTTAGAGAAGCCAGCCAGTCGATCACGTCCGCCAGCAGCAAGTTACTGCCGATGACCAGATGATGAATGAGCGCAAGGCAAAACACGAGATCTGGTTTTGATCTTTGTTCCAGCGAGCGGCGTTCCTGAAGTCGCCAACCCAGCGATGGACTGGGATCAGCCAGATTGCAGACCATGGGTGTAATGGTTCGATTACCCTCGGCGTTGAGAGTTCGAAAGAGTCGATCGATGGATAGGTGATCTGAATCGATCGCAAGGACAGCTTCTGCGTGTGGCGAGGCCAATCGGGAATACCTGCCTTGATTGCACCCAAGATCCCACACAGTCTTCCATGTCTTCGATGCGGAATTCAAAGTTGGTGCCGATCTGGACTGGCAGACTTCTGCTATGAATTGTTCCTTGATGGCAGCATCTCGCTGAACCGGCGCTGAGGATTTGTCGTAATCGGACCATGTTGACCGGCCCGCACTCCACGACAGCCTTTCCACGATTCGTTGAAGTCCCCGGACGTTGCTGACAATCATGTCTCGGCTGAATCCATCATCTTTCATCGAATCGGCCAGTTTGGGCTTGGTAGTATTTCGCCCCTGTAACTTCGCGTGCAGCCAGACGTGAGAAAACGCTCCGCGACGAAACATGTCTCGCATCGACAGCATGGAAGAAAAATCTCGCGGCGAAATGCCTTCCAATGACCCGCGCAGCCATGGCTGAAAATCGATATTCTTCCAGCTCTGCAGCATCAACGGGTAGAGGAACAACTGGCAGAACTGACGATAGCCGTCCCAGATCTGCCCAGGCCGATGCAAAAGTATGGATCCCGTGTCAATCCATGTCGGGCAAGCTCCAATAAACTGCACGTTATACGGAGTTCCATCTTTCAGGATCGCGTCTTCCAGCAGAGCTTCCTGCATCAATTCCAGGGTCAGCAGTGCTGCCGAACGCAGCATGCTGAATGACCATTCGAAGGGCCACGTCACGATGGGGATGACATCATGCCTGAGCACAGCTTCGCACTGGAAATCTGAGTGCGGTGCTTTGACGTCAGGAATGGTTTCAGTGCGAATCAGCTCGCCGGACTTCATCGCAGTCCGAACGAACGACTTCTCACTAACTGCCGACCAGTCGGAGAAGCCTTCAGCTCCGAGTGCCCGATAGACCTGACCCTGGTCATAGAAAATGCGTCCGGAGCGGTCTCGAAACGAGCCGCTCTCATACCTGGAAGGGAGTGGCATCAAAGTCGATCAGTGCTGAGCTGAGGCTGTTTCAATTTCAATGTTCGACTTCACTTCGCGGTATCGGAAGGAACGCCACACGTGGCGGGCGAAAACATAGATCCCAGCGCTTCCGCCAACAATCGCCTGCAGAAGCATGCTTCCGGTCCCAGGATCCAGATATGCAAAGGTTGTTACAAAAGAAATCATCGGAGAAAGTCCTGCGTCAAGTGCATTCGCGAAGTGCTAAGAAGCCAAACATGCGAATGCGTTGTTCTGGTATGCAGTGCACAAGACAGAAATCCTCTATCCTGAAGCATCGCGTAATCTCGATTCTTGAGACCTTAAGTTCGTTGCAGCGACTTAACGCCATAAACCTGACTCAGGCCGATTCGGTGTCGCAGATTCTCTCAGAATTCATTTTTGGGCAAATTGGCTGTTTATGAGCCAGAACTTTATCGTCAAAGCACTGGTGCGGAAGTTTCTTCGTTTCACCGTCAGCCGCAGGCGTACTGGTGGTCTTTGTTTCGCGTACGCCTGC
>JANOZG010000356.1:0-2298 GCA_031429275.1 Planctomycetota bacterium | reverse complement strand
CCCCGTTCCCGGTTTTCTCTGGACTTGCCCATAACGTCCTAAATCTACGCCGCGCCAAGTCCCATCATCCTTCGCCAAGCGCTGATCTGGCCAAGGTGCATCATCATGTGGCCGCTGCAATAGAAGGCCTGCAGAGAGCCGAGCGTTGGAAACAGATCGGTCATCCGGCCGCCAAGTGGATTCGCGGGTTGAAATGCCTCATCGGGCAGTGATCGCAACACAGGAAGGGCGGCTTTGTAGCCGTCAAAGAAAGCCTGTGTGACTGCGGTCATGACAGGATAGATGGTGCCGGTCGGATCATCCACGCATTTGGCATCTTTTGAGAAAACCGCATCGAAGCTATTTGGAGCGACTGGGCCGGGCTGACCAAGCTGGCTCAGAATTCGCGGGCCATAGAGGCACAGATGCCCGTACACGAACGCCGGATGATTTGACTCAACCGTTTGACCATTGACCACAGCAAAGCGGCCGAACTGTTCGGGCGTTACGTCTTTCAACAGACGCTCTGAATAGCCCAGGCAAAGCTCCAGCGAGTCTGCAATAACATTTCCCAATGAACGACTCATAACAACCTTTCGACTATTGTTTGACATCCAGCTCAAACCGACCGTGTTCAGCCGCCATCATCAGGACCAGATAGTTCAGCCGAGCGGCATTTGTGATCTTGCTGAAATTAATTCCGTCCATCGTATCGGTCGGCTTGTGATAGTATGGACTGAAACCTCCAAAAAGAAACGTCACTGGAATTCCCTTCTCAGAAAACGAAGCGTGGTCACTGCGTCCATCGACGCGATCTTCTTCGTCGTATTCAAACACGAAGCCAACGGATTCATTGGCTGATTCTGTCATCTGATGCAACTGCATGGAATGGTCTTTGCTGCCGACAAGGTGGATCGTATTCAGGTTTTCGGACGCTGGTTCGGTCGAGGTTTCTTCGTTCCGCCCGATCATGTCAATGTTCAGCATGCAGATCATGTCCTTCAGCGGCCTCAGCGGATTCGATGTGTAGTGTTTTGATCCGAGAAGTCCTCGTTCTTCCGCACAAAAAGCAATCAGCATCACGCTGCGTTTTGGCTTCACAGGGTTCGTGTGAATCGCTTTAGCTATCTGCAGCAGGGCTGTGGAGCCGGAGCCGTTGTCGTCGGCACCTGGATAAAGTTCGCCGCGTTGCACACCCAAATGGTCGAGATGCGCGCCGATGCAGATATGCTCGTGGCGGACGGCTTCATCACTGCCCGGATACCAGCCAACGACGTTGGGTACATCGATCGATTCCCGTTCGATCGACAGCTTGCAATTTGCGATCTGTGACGACGCCAGAATCAAATTCTTTGTGGGTTCGCTTTTTTCGAAGAACTCAGCCGCGGCACCGCATTTAGCGGCCATCGCGTTTGCTGCCTCGCGAGTGATCATCGCCACTGGTATCGCACTTGGAGTTTGCTCAGTTTCGTTGACGGCTTCATTGCGGACTCGACCTTCGTCGGCCACGATCAGCAGGTAGGCAGGTTTCGCCTTAAGGACGAATGCATTTTCGGCATTGAAGCCCCGCGTGGATTGAATCACGAGGAGTCGTCCTGAGTATTCTCCGTCGGCAATTTCTGGCGGAGCGCTCGCGAGCCTTGCGAGAGTGATGGGAATCGAACCTTCAAAGCTTCCTGCGAATGAGCTGATGCCAAACGATGTGCCGGCAACGCATTCGCCATCGTCAATTTTTATGTGCGACGCATCGGCGTGGACCAGCAGTTTGATGAATGGTACGTTCTGGAACCACGAATCATTCTCGCCCGCTGGCTGAAATCCATTGGCTTCCAGTTGGGTTGAGAACCATTTTGCGGCCTTGAGGAAACCTTCTTGTCCCGTCCCTCGTCCAGCCATGTCGCCTTCGACAAGTTGTCGCAGGATTTGTTCAGAATCAAATTCTGTGATATTGGCGACTCCAGTGGCGTATTCCGCAGGCACCGGGGTAACAACGTTGAACGCCCCTTCTGCAGCGGATGTCAAACCAGAGACCGAAAGCGAGAGCAACAGGAAGCTGCAGACTGCGAGAATGGACCTTTGCAGGCAGAATACCACGGTTAGATTCCTACCGTGGTGGCAGGTGCTGCAGTGCGCGTGTCGGACTGCAACGGCAAAGAGCTGGCTACGGGCGTCACAGATGCCAAAGGCATTGCCATGTTCAAAGATTTGTCCAGCGAGCCACCGCGCTGCAGTGACAAACGCGGCAATGACATGCAAAGCTATTTTGTCAGCGCGCGCCACAAAGGTACTGACGGTGTAGAAGACATGGCCTTTACCTGG
>JANOZG010000355.1:0-3265 GCA_031429275.1 Planctomycetota bacterium | reverse complement strand
TTACGCCAGGATCCTGTGGGCAAAGGCGTTGTGATATCACCGAAGGGATTGGTCATCTGTCAGGTGCCAGAGGAGATTCACCAGGAGAAGGACTCCAAAACCAAATTCATGGTACGATTTGATGACAGCAGCTTTGCCTATGCCACCATCGTCGAAGAAGCAGACCACGGCTGGTTTGCATTGCAGCCGACCCAACCGAGCAACCATCAGTTTCCGATTGCCACATCGCCGATGAACGTCGGCGATCAGGTGCATCTCTGGGCCTGCGACTCAAGTACTCCACCGCAAAGAGTCACGGTCGGTCGCGCGAAGGTAATCCTGCTGGATCGACAGACCGCAAAAGCGGACACACCCGTCTGCCAGCTCACCCGGCCGTCCGACTTTCGTGCGGAAAGCTGTCCCGTACTTTCGGGCGATGGTGAACTGCTCGGGATTACTCTGCGAGACACTGGCGATCTTGTTCTCGCGGTCCCAGTTTCACAATTGAAGACCATGTTCCCAAAGTCGTTCGGCCAACTTGTCGCAGACAAGTCTCTCAATCCGGAGCTCCACTCTGTCGCAGAAATCGACGAGCGGCTAATGGACCTGCAGGGGGTCTGGCAACTCGAAGAGAAGATTGACAACAGTCTGGTCGTGGTCGAGATTCGCGAGAACGTGATGACATGGTCTCTTGACCCGCCACAGCCAGATAATGACAAGCCGCCGGCGTTCCTGATGAAACTGGGTAAACCGGGCACACCCCATCCGGTGGATCTGGTGATGAACCCGAATGACGGAAAAGACCTCACGGAAATTCCGGGCATCATTGAGATCCGGGACGACGTTGTCCGGATCTGCGTCAGTTCTGATGGCGAGGTTAACTCAAAAGGCGACAGAGAGAGGGCACGTCCCGAAGTGTTCGCGGATGGGAAAGCAGCTACTCTTTGGACGTTGCGGCGACCGATGAAGCAGTCGCCCTTATCCCCCGGAGGCCAACTCGCACCGGCCCCGGAGGGAAATCCACCCGAACCAGTGCTACCTACCAACGTCACAGTCAACTTCCGCCCACAGCACGATGAGCAATTCTCGGTGGGCGAGATCGTCGATGTGGAGGCGAACTACATGAACCGACCAGGCAAGCTCGTGACCGTGAAGCTCTTGGCATGCCTCGTCGTATCGGCAATTCATGTTGATGCTGCGTCGAGCCGTATGACTGACATCGAATTGACTGCGAATGACATGCAGGCGCAGCTACTTCAAGGGATGGTCAAGCAGGCCCCCGAGTACCTGAAGCTCGTGAAACACTCGCCAAACGACAATGACTTTGTTCACTCATATGGGATCAATAGTGCCGCTTGCACGGCATTTCTCGTGGATGCTGGGCCGAATTCGGCTCTTCTGGTGAAGCTGCAAGGCAGTTGGGACATGCACATGATCGAAGCAGATCCGAACCCTCCGGGAGGCAAGGAAGAGGCGTTGATCGAGGGAAATCTGATGACAATCACGATCACGCGCGATGGCAAGACTGTCACAATACCGGTGCAACTCAAACTCGATGGTTCGCCAGAGCTCCACGAGGCAACGATGGATGGAGAGCCAATCTTAGTTCCCGGGCCGCATAAGTCGTGGCCGGCGGGATCGCCGCCACCGATCGATCTGATTCACTGGCCGAACGACGAGCAGGAGCGGACGGTGCTTCCGGGAATCATTGAGTTCAGAGACGACTCCGTTCGCATCTGCCTGGGCAACTCAGCCCAATCCAAGCGTCCGGAAGTATTCGCAGTCGGAGAAAATGCGAACATCTGGGAGCTGCGACGCAAGCCCGCTGTCACGGAACTTGAAGGCCACTGGCACCTCGTCACCGACTACGACCATGAAGGCAAACAGCGTGAGACTTCCCCTTCGAATTGGACCTTTCGAGGAGACCAGCGTTCCAACGTCTGGCCCGGTGGCGGATATGTTTGTCGTATCAAGGTGAACCCGGTTGAGAAGACACTTTGGAGCTACTCTAAGGAAGACGACGGCAGCTTCGGCCGGGATTACTACGAACTCAAAGGCAATCAACTGATTCTCCGCGACAAGCCGGATGCTGTGGGTTATCAGGTGCTTGAACGCGGGCATGTCCGAATTCCCAGTGTCCTTCCACCGGCCACTCTGGAACAAAAACTTCTCTGGCGCTCGGCGATTGTCGAGATTGTTGTGTCCACCGTGAACAGTCAGGCTCCCCGCGAGCGTGTCATCGGACGCGGAATCGTCATCTCGTCCGACGGGAAGATACTGTCCCAGTTGACTGTCAATGAAAGCGGCGACCTCTCCAAAGAGACGATTAAGGCCAAGTTCGACGACGGCAGTGTCATTCCGCTCAAGCTCATCGAAGAGGCTGGCCAGGGCTGGGCGGTTCTTCAGCCCGAGCAGCCGATCGACGTGAATCATTTCTTCGAAGTGTCCACCACAGAGGTGCAACTCCATGACGAAGTGCGAGTCTGGATACCAGATCATTCACAAGCTGGAAGTGAATCTCTCGCCCCGTTCGCCAATACGGTGAGCGCCTTGGATCGCAAGTATCCCGCCCTCGGAATTGCCGTCTGGCAACTTCGAATCGGCCACCGTCCTGTGCTGGGGACGCCCATTCTCGATGCTGAGGGAAACCTGCTGGGTATCACCATCACCGGCACTCGGGATCTGCTGCTCGCAGTACCTGTAGCACAATTGAAGACCATGTTCCCAGATTCGTTCGGCCAACAATCGAACGATGAACCTCAGCCGGAGAAAGAACTTCCCGACTGGCTCACCGATCTGCAGGGGAAGTGGACAGTCACCGATTCGCCGATCAGTGTCTTTGAGGATACTGGTGGACAAATGAAGGAGATTCGTATCGATGGCGATCAGTGGGCCATCGTGTGGACGGCGAAACCGGGCGATCCGGATCGAGTGGAATCACTTCGAGTTCTTCGACCGGACGAAAAGAATTTGTCCGCCATTGACCTGGTTGATCCATCAACAAGCAAGGTGGTCTATCCGTCGCTCTACGAACTCAACCAGACGGGCTTGACGTTTTGCTACGGCCATCTTGGGACCCGGCCGAAGGAAATTGGGAATACCGTGACGATCAAATTAACTCGCGAACCCATTTTGGTCACTCCGTGACGATTCAATTGTGGGATCGAAGGAGCCCCGGGATTTGAATAAAAACTTGCTTAACCCGTGGCCGACAGGACAGGCCACAGTACATCCAGGTCTGTTGGTTTTGAATTTGCGCGGTTCAGGCCCGGTGGCCGACAAATCC
>JANOZG010000354.1:0-3456 GCA_031429275.1 Planctomycetota bacterium | reverse complement strand
CCGCTCACGTTGTTCGCTTTCTTTAAGATACGCGCGCTGTGCTCGTCTCTTTTTGAGTGTGACTCTAACGGATTAAGATACCGACTTCCAGCGGTGTGTGATTCGTGTGGGGGTGTGATTCGTGGCAGATGTTTCCGTCGATGCGATTGGCTGCGGAGCAGCTGAGGGAGGTAGCCCCGGGGGCGCGAGCCCTGGGAATGCGCCGACGAACATAGTGAAGCTGCGGAGCAGCGACGTATATCTGTTCATTTAGAAAATCAACGTCGCTGCTCCGCAGCTTTCTCGTACCAGGATCACGATGACCTGCGGTTTCACCGCAGGCTATCGACCACCGCTGCTCCGCAGCGAATCGCAGAGAGACCACCAATCAACGGAAGCCCGACCAACAATTCGCGATTTGATGATATCATCGCGACAATTCTGATCCTCTGTTAAACTTGAATCCGAGTTCGCTTCAAATCCGTATTCGAGCTGGACCATTGTGTGACGGAGTTCGTTAGAAATGCCACGCAGACTGTTTCTCTTGCTCGCGCTGGTTCCACTTACAGAAATCTGGCTGCTGATGGAACTTGCCGAAAAAACAAGCTGGGGGACAACGATCGTAGTCGTGCTGTCGACCGGAGCAATTGGAATCGGTCTTGTCAGATGGCAGGGGCTCAAGACTATTCACGAGATTCAGCGACAGCTTGCGGCGGGCCAGTCGCCATCGAAAACGATCGTTTCTGGCGTTTTGGTTCTGGTGGCCGGAGCAATGCTGCTGACGCCGGGATTACTCACCGACACCGCCGGCTTTCTGTTGCTGATTCCCCCTGTCCGTTACGCTGTCGCGACGTATCTGCAACGACGTTTTGTAAGCGGCATCTCCTCAAAATTCCGCAGTTCGGTCTGGGTGCAGTCGGGTTCAGCGGGATTCGGTTTCGATGCGAAGACTCCATTCAATGAAAATGAGCGACCGAGTGTCGTCGTTGTCGAGCCGGATGTGCCAAAAATCGACCAATGATACCGCGTGGGAAAAATATGCACAGGGGCCAAAGTGTGATCAAAGCAAGTGTGTTCATCCATTCCGATGAACCTGCCGAGACGCGAAGAGTGATTGATGACCCGGATGCTGCTGAGATTCAGCGAGAATCGGAAACGCTGCTGCGGGCGCAGTTTCCGGTTGTAGAACATCCATAGAGCGTGATTGCGATTTTGAAGGCCGTGGCATTAGATCACGCTTGAATTGGAAATCTGCCGCAGGGCCGCTCTCAAAGCAGGTCAGGATTTCATTGTGTCAGGACGGGATTGGAATCCCGTCCTACCCCTGTGCAACAGAACTGCGCGGATCGTCGCGCGTCTATGTGCCCAGGTGAGCTAATGTGTGCGAGCATGTGCCTGGGATTGATCGCAAAGCGCGTCATTCAAAACGGAGGACTCTCACAGACGCGTAAAACACCTCCTTTTTAGATGGCATCACGAACCCGGATTGAGAGACGAATATTCGGTTTCATCTGGATTCCGGGATTATGGCGTTGCTTGATTCCGAGCTGGCATTGATTGGCACGGACGGTGCTAAGAGGGAAAACAGATTTAGTCTCGACTCACCTCTTAACGGTATTCGTCTATGTCATTCGTCATTCGATCGGCGACTGCTTTTGGCTTGAGCGTTGGTCTGCTTGCGTCAGGTGGTTGTCAGCGGTCCGAGCCAGAACAGTGGCAGCCCAGTGAGCAGGTACAAAAGCTGACGCCGGAATTAGCCGCGCAGGTGAGCACGGCGGTGCAGAAGGCTTCGGGAACTGTGCTGTTACCACGGCTGCTCAGTGATCCAGAGCTGAAATCAGAGCGAGACAGATTTGCACGGGAGTTGACGTTGAAGCATGGCCAAAACGTTTACATGAAACGTTGTGTGCAGTGTCATGGTGTTTCCGGCGACGGCAATGGTCCGGTTGCGGCTAGCTTGTACCCTCGACCTCGCGACTATCGTCGGGGCATTTTCAAATTCACTTCGACGCCATACGGCAGTAGACCTCGACGCGAAGATCTGATTGCGACGCTGAATCGCGGGATCGTCGGAACGTCAATGCCGGCTTTCAATTTGTTGCCGAAGAAGGACATCGAATCCGTCGTGGATTATGTGCTGGTGCTGTCGCAGCGCGGGGAGTTGGAATATCAGCTCGCGAACGAAGCCGAAGCGTCGGAAGAATTGATTGACGAAGATATTCCGGATTATGTTCAGACGGTCAGCGGGCATTGGAAAGAAGCTGCAATCTCGCTGACTCAGCCACTGACGCCGCAGCCGGAACTTACTGAAGAACGCGTGAAGCTGGGGCGTGAGGCATTTCTGACGAAGGGATGCAGCAAGTGTCACGGTGAAGACGGTCGCGGGCATACGAAGGATAATATCGGGAAGGACTCATGGGGCCATTCGACGCGTGCAGCAGACCTGACATCCGGAATGCTGCATGGAGGTCAGGAACCGGTGGACATTTATCGCCGCATTATGAATGGGATTAACGGGACTCCGATGCCTGGTTTCAAGAGCTCTCTTGAGAGTGAGCCCGAAACGATCTGGAATCTGGTCAGCTATGTGCTGAGTGTGTCGAATCGGCGTCGGGAAGGCACTGCAATTCCCGCCGGTCTGATTAAGCCATATGCGGAACCTGTAGAGGTTGTTGCTGAGTAGGCAAAATTCTGCAGGACGATCATCCTCAGTTCATCTTGAAAGCGACCTGACCACCACGACCTGAGACGGTGCGTTTTTCGAAGACAACAAACGAGTATCCCTATGTCTGATAAATTGAGTGTTGAGCAAAAGCAACGTGAACTGCAGGTATTGAAAGCCAAAGTTGCAGCGCTCGAAAGTGATTTGGCAGGCGATCAGATCCCACCTGACTGGACTCCGAAATCGTTCTATAGCGGATACTACGTGACCGTTGGCTTTGTGCTTGGCGGATTCGCGGCAATGGTCAGTCTGATCTTTAATATCATTGGTTCTTCGATCGCAGGAAAACATCCGCTGGAAATCATTCGGGTGTACCTCACGTTTCCTCTTGGCGCGCGAGCGTTGCCACTGGGAAATCAGAACGCGGACTCAGCGTTTGTCATCAGTGACGGGACCATTCTGGCGTTGGGTTGTTGCCTGTATATTGGAACCGGCATGGTCCTTGGCAGTGTGTTCCACTGCGTGATCGCCCGATTCGCGGAAAACAGGTCTCTCAGCGTTCGATTGATCTGGGGGTCAATACTCGGGGCCGTTGTCTGGTTTGTTAACTATTACCTGATCTTGTCCTGGTTGCAGCCTGCTTTGTTTGTTGACAACTGGATTACGGACAACATTTTATTGCCGTGGTGGGTTGCCCTGGCAACTCACCTTGTGTTCGGCTGGTCGATGGCTGTGATGGCTCCGTTTGGGGCTTATGTACCTTATCGTCGACCAACCACTGTTTAGTTGTCAGGCGAGCGGCAGGGCGTGAGCCC
>JANOZG010000353.1:0-3767 GCA_031429275.1 Planctomycetota bacterium | reverse complement strand
GAATTAGATAAAGCAGACAAGGTCTAAAATCCATAATACTTATTATTATGTTTTCTTTTCCCAGTTAATCACTAAATTGTGCGAGCCATGCAGCCGATTATTTGCCAACGTTTAATTCAGATTTAATTTGTTATCAAGACTCCAGTTCACACATACTCTGCTTCGCTGGAATTCAACATGAAACATAACCTTACGCTCCTCACTGCAATCCTGCTTGCAGCATGTTCTGAGATATTCGCCGTCGCACAGCAGCCTGACGCGAAGCTCCCAGCAGATCGTCGCGAGGGCACAAGCACGACCGTGACGGTGAGCAGGAGCACTCCGGAACTGCCGCGCAAGAGTGAAGGGGATGTGATCGAGCTGACGGACGGGCGACTGTTGCTCGTTTCGATGGAGTTCGGCGGTGATGGCAGCGACTTCGCCACCACTCGGTTCGTGTCTCATGCATCGTCCGATGGCGGCCTCACCTGGGGGCAGCATCGAGTCATCACGGAAACGCTGAAGGGTGATTTGAATGTGTATTCGCCCAACCTGATTCGTGCGAAGGATGGAGGAATTCTCCTGCTGTTTATGCGACAGCATCGACCCGGCTCGCTGACCAATCATGTTTGGAAGTCGACCGACGAGGGGCAGATGTTTTCACCAGTGGCAGAGTTCGTTCCAAAGGGGGACTTTTCGTTGTGCAATGCTACGGTGAAGCGGCTGGTTTCGGGACGCCTGCTGCTGCCTGCCAATCCGCCTGCTCCAGGAAAGCCGGCCGAAACCGGGCCGTATGCGGCGACCATGCTTTACAGCGATGACGATGCACTGACTTGGCAGGTTTCCGAATCACGCATCGAACTGCCCATGCGCGGGGCGATGGAGCCGCATGTTGAACAAACGGCTGACGGACGAGTGCTGATGGTGATGCGGAACCAGCTCGGGAAACTCTATTTTTCCGAATCCACCGACGAAGGTGCCACATGGAGGCCCGCCTTTGCCAGTTCCCTGACCGCGCCGGAATCGTGCCCCGAGCTCACTCGGATTCCTGGCACGAGCGACCTGCTGATAATCTGGAATAACTCGTACGATTCCAAATTCCGTTCGCATTTCGGCAAACGCAGTCCATTGACCGCAGCCGTGTCCAAAGACCATGGAAAAACATGGCAGCATGTGCGCGACATCGAGACCGACCCGACACGAGCGTTCTCGAACCCGGGCTGTCGCTTCACTCGCGACGGTCGCGCGATCATTAATTACTGGACCTGTGAGTATCTCCCGAATTGGGCGATGCAGGACGTGATTGATCTTCGAGTCGCTGTCATCGACAAGTCATGGTTTTACGGCGAACCCGCGAGCGATGAAGCAAAGGATAAGAAGTAATGATCAGGTCAAAGAGTCAATCGACGCCGTCGACTTACTCGTTCGTCGTGGTTTTGGTGATGCTCGCCTCAGCGGCTCACGCACAGGATCGCGATACGAAGGCCCCCGTCGTTCGTGACATTGGAGGAAGGCGTGAGCTGTTTGTAAATCGTTTTCTGATCGATCAGCTCGACAACGCGACGCTCAAGCTGCACGAGCCCACGAACACGCTGCGTCCTCAGAGCCCGCTGATGGGCGTCTATGCGACCGTCATCAGGGACGGCGTGCAGTTGCGGTCGTTGTTGGTGGATGAGTGGTTGCAAGCGGGTTTCTATGATGTGCGTTGGGATGGGCCGGATCGAGACGGACGCGCGGACGAAATTCTTGTGCTCGGCGGCGTGCAGGCCGTGGACAGCATGGTCGTCCAAGCCGATCATCGTGCGGTCGTAGTCGCCTCGTCCGTCGGGCGAAAAACCCGCGGCCACCACGCTGACCCTTACTTTGACACGGCGTCGAGCCAGCAGGCAATGCTGGCCGGCCAGATGTAGCCCGTATGGCTGGCGCAATTCGATGGGTTCACGTGAAAGATTGAAGGCGCGGGCCGCCGCCGTGCTGCCAGCCTTCCAGAATCATTGTGACGAGTACATCAGCGTGCGAATTGCGAAAGTAAAAGGTGATCACCGCGGCAGCCGATTTCGGTTTGGTCTGCGCGCTGTCGCTCGCGATGGCCGGACAACTGCTCAGACCGACGCGTGTCGCGCCGATACCGAGCTGCAGACAGTCGCGACGCGAAACAACGTGATCGCGTTCCATGATCGGTGTTCCATGAGGACTCTTGTGGATGAAAGTCTGAATTGTTGGGCGCGCCACCCTAATCACACCCGGCTCAACGATCCCGTTTGGCCACCGAACGAATCGGTCTCGACGCCAAGCCTCTGCAAAATGGTGACGAAAAGCTTTGCCAGTGGCAGCTCTTCGACTTCTTGCTTACTTTGCCAGCCAGCATCTGTATCGATTCCCGCTCCGGCCTGATTGTCTTCGTTGCCCTTGCCGAATTTCAGATAACGGCCGTTGGTGAAGCCGAGGTTCTTGCCGCCGGCGGAAATGATCGGGTAGTTGCGAGAGAGATGGAAGCTGCTCGACGCGGAGCCGTGCATGGCAAGCGTGTTGTCCAGCATGTTGCCATTGCCGGTTGGCTCAGGAGTGTCCTTCAATCTCTGTGCGAAGCGACCGAATTCCTCAGCCTGATAGCGATTGTAGGTGCCAAGGTTCTCCCAGCCTCCGGGCTTCTTGACTTCATGAGTCAGGCCATGAGCAGCGCCAAGACCGACGGCAAGTGACAGCAGGTCGTGCGGGCCTTCGCCGTTTTCTCTTCCCAGTTGAAACGTCGCGACGCGCGTTGAATCGCACAGGAAGGCGAGATAGATCAGTTCATACATGGTCTTGAAGTAGAGGCGTGCTTCTTTCGGCTCAGCATCCAGATGCAGGTTGCGAGTATCAACCTGGGGAATTGGAGTTTCAATCCACCTTTGAGCCTTCACAAGCTTCAACTCGGTAGCGCGCACGGCGTCGAGATATTGCTTGAGCGTCTCCTGGTCACGACTGGAAAGTTGGCGATTCAGCGACCGAGTATTTTCAATCAGGAGATCGAGGGCACTCTTGCTTCGCGCCAGTTTTGCGGCCGCGTCTTTGCCGTTTGTTACAAAGAGCAGATCGAAGATTTCTTTGGGCCTATTCATCGCCGGAATCGGTCGTCCGTCACGATTGAAGGACTGCGTCTGGGCGCCTCGAGGGCCGCCGACGCCGCCATTGGTCGACATGACCAGCGAAGAATGCCGAGTGAAGTCACCTGCGTGCTCCGCGTAGACCTGATCCAGCGAGATCGTATTCCGATACGGCCCGTTTCCACCGATTGGCGCGCCGGTCAAGTACTGGTCCGCGTTCGAATGTCCATGCACGTTTCTTGCGTCAGGATGCGACAGCCCGGAATAGATCGTAATGTCACTCCGCAGTGGCTCGAGCACGTCGAGCACTTTGGTCAACTCGAAATCCATTTCGCCGCCACGAGGGAACCAGCTCCAATCCTTCCACGCGGGATCTGACTTGAGCGGCAAACCCACGCCATCCGGGTGATAGACGCTGAGGAACCGCTTCGGAGTCTCTTCCTTGGTGGGATTGCCAACGGCAAACGATTCGAGCCACGGCAAAGCCAAAGCGATACCGGCACCGTGCAGAAACGTTTTGCGACTCAGTAGCGATGATTTGTTGTTCATGGTGTGTTTCCTATTGTCGTGGATCGCTCCGCGATCCAACGTTGGTTCGCGGAGCGGCTGTGATCTTTCGAAAGGTGGCAACTCGTTGGTTGTACGACGGACTTCCAGTCCGTTGCATAAGTGCGATTTTCGTTCGGAAGCGACGGACTGGAA
>JANOZG010000352.1:0-2964 GCA_031429275.1 Planctomycetota bacterium | reverse complement strand
AAAGCTGAAATCTGGACGAAGCCATCAGGCCTCAAGTACCACCCTCAGAATCCCAAAGAGTGCCTAGGCAACGTCGGCGAGAAGATCCTCATTGTTAATTGTAAGGGTAATGCACATTTTGTCGCCGCCACTGTCGATAACGCCACGTTGGTGCGCCTGATTGAATGCAATGACGGTGAGCAAATCGACCACCTTTCTTATCAAATACAGCCGACGAAAGCTGGCTGGACGAACTATCTCCGGTGGAATGCACTTGAAGATACATTTGGGTCCATCTCGACGAGTCTTGACCGGCTCGTGGAAAGTTTCAAACGCAGTTTTTGAGTCATGCCCGGCACCACAACACCCGCGCCAGAGGAGTTCAAACGAACATATCGCCGTCAAAACGTAGGCTTTCTTTCTGCTACGAGAAGGCAATCTTTGCTGCATGGGAAGACCAAAACGATCAGCAGCGGGCTGTTGGGTTTATCATGTACTGAACCGCTAACTCGCGGATTGCAATATCGACTAAGCGCAAAGACGTTCATCAACGTTGAGACGATGCTGCAAGAAGTTGCGAACAAGGCCGGGGCCATCCAAAGTGACTTAAATGCGGTGGGATGGTCGGGGTTGGAGCGAACAGGGTGAATGAAACCCGGAGGCAAGGTTGAAAAATGCAGAGTCGATTTGTTGGAACCTTAAAACCTTCGGGGATGTACACACAATCCGGAGTTTCCCTCGCGTTACTCCGTCCAATCTGGCCACGTTGCCGGAGATCGATTTCATTCGACTCTATCCCAATGGGGGAGACATTCTACTCCATGCTGGACTTCTGTATTTGACCTGGCGAAATCGCTGGTTATGAAGGACGGGTACTGGTGCGATACCGACCGAAACGGACGCCACGATGAACTTCAGCCGATCTGCCTTTCCCCCGCCGATCGATCTTCGTATTCTGCTCCTGATTGCCCAAACGCCTTGTGAGGAATTGTTCCGGAGATTGCCTGATGTCCGACACACCACTTGAACAGCGAGTTCGAACGCTTGAACAACAAATGCACGATGTTTTGCAGAGAATTCAATCGTCATTGTTGCCAGACTCTGTCACAAAGGACTGGCGGAAGAGCCTCGGCATGTTTGATGATCATCCGTTGATGAAACAAATTGATCTCGACGGACAGCTTGTTCGTCAGCAGGACCGTGACCAGGGTGCCGCATGATCATACTGGATACCGATCACCTGACAGTGCTGAAGTATGCCAGGGACAGCCGTTTCATGACGCTGGCACAGCGGATGGCGGATTCCGTTGATCAGGATTTCGCCACGACAGCAATCACACTTGAAGAGCAGTTGAGGGGCTGGCTCGCGGAAATCAATCGGTTTTCGGACCGCGAAAAGCAGATCCCAGCCTACTCAGAACTGACCGGGCTGATTGAATTCTTCAGCTACTGGACTCTTTTGCCGTTCGATGCCGCGGCGGCGGCAAGATTTCGTCAATTTCGTTCGCAGAAGCACCGAGTTGGCTCGATGAATCTCAAGATTGCATCCATTGCCGTTTCGCTTGATTGCATCTTGCTCACCGCCAACACTCGCGATTTCGCCAGCATCTCAGGACTGCGAAGTGAGAACTGGCTGGAAAAGCCGCTGGGCTGATTTGAAGACAGAAATCGCACTAACCGAAGGAATCCTGAATTCCGGTTGTGGTCCTTTTGAGCTTTGGCGGTAAACTGTCGGCAAAATGCTGGAGCACGGCCTTGTGGCTGCGGCGGGTAAGCCAAAGCCTGTGTTTCAACTGCCCTCAGTTAAAAAAGCCTATTTTCAATGACATCGCTTCCAATTATTGACCTTCCGGATTCAAGTCTACTGCCTCGAGGTACCGCTGGAGAACCGGGCCAGTCGAAAGGGACATATGCCTTCGTCAGCCTTGGCTGTCCTAAGAACCTCGTAGACAGCGAAAAGATGCTGGGCTCCCTGTCACTGGACGGCTACTCGCTGGTGTCTGATCCGGAAGGTGCCGACTTTGTTATCGTTAATACGTGTGGCTTTATTGAAAGCTCACGTCAGGAATCTCGTTCCGTCATTCAGGAGATGCTGGATCTGAAGAAGGAAGGCAAAACAAAAGGCGTGATCGTTGCCGGATGTCTGCCTCAGCGACTTGAAGCCGACGGTGGTTTGTTGAAGGAAATGCCCGACATCGATCACGTTGTCGGCGTCTTCGGGCGTGATGAAATCACCAAAGTCGCCGATCGACTGGTTGGTGGTAATCGCGAACAGCGAGAACTCTTCCGCCCTGCCCCGATCAAGGCGATGAACGATCAATCGCGTTTGCGAATTACTCCAGCACACTATGCCTATCTTAAGATTTCAGAAGGTTGCGATAGAACATGCACGTTTTGTTCAATCCCATCGATGCGTGGCAAGCACGTGACAAAGCCGATTGAAATGGTGCTGGATGAAGCCCGGGAACTTGTCGATGACGGTATGCGTGAATTGATTATTGTGGCTCAGGATACCACGTATTATGGTATGGACCTGTACGGTGAAGTCCGCCTTGCAGAATTGCTGCGTCAGTTGCAGAAAGTTGATGGCATCGATTGGATTCGATTGATGTATCTGTACCCCATCAATTTCTCCGACGAACTGATCGACGTCATTGCAAATTCCAGCAACATACTTCCCTATCTGGACATGCCGCTGCAGCACATCAATTCTTCGGTGCTCAAGAGAATGCAGCGGCGGGTCAATTCTGATCAGACTCGCGAATTGGTGAGCAAGCTTCGGGATCGTATTCCGAACGTAGTCCTGCGAACGACGTTCATCACCGGATTTCCCGGCGAAACGGATCAGCAGTTTGAAGAGTTGCGACAGTTTGTTGAGGAAACGCGATTTGAACGCATGGGAGTGTTTACATACTCACTGGAACCCGGGACCCCGGCCGTGAAGCTGGATGGTCATCTGCCTGAAGACGTAAAGGAAGCACGGCG
>JANOZG010000351.1:0-4933 GCA_031429275.1 Planctomycetota bacterium | reverse complement strand
CGCGGATTTTTCGGACCGCTCGACGATCGCCAAGTCGATGCGGTAAGCTTAGGTCGTGTCTTCAGTCACCCTAGGGGAGTTCTGTTGCCAGCGTTTCAAAATCCAAACCTCATTTCAGGACGCGCACTAGCTATACTCCGCGCGGTCATGAGTGAGACAATTGGCGAGCGGCATGCGTCAGCTTGCCGGTACAAGAACGAGGTACCGGAGGGCTTACGCCGCTCCGCTCGCCAGACTCATTTTCGACCGCGTGGAGTATAACTACTATTCGTCCACAGAATATCGCTCGCCTGACCAACGATTAGCAAAGTCATAGCCGCATTCCATTTGCCATAACCTATTTCCTATGGGCCGAGGTTTTGAGCATCGGCACTCAGTGATCGCCTGCAACTTTGCCTGTTATCGCTGACCTTCAACCTGGACAATAACTGAGAGCCCGGGCCCCAAAAGAGCCTCCCGGCTCGCTGGCATCATCCGCTCGCGTAGTTCGCTTCCCGGGAGATTCGCGGATGATTCGGAGTAAAGCTTTGAAGTCAGCGGTCTCGTACGTATAGAACTTATGGTCCCTGCAACGTCTGACAGACATGGGCAACGCGTTCAACCAGAGGCAAGACCTGCGGCGCATAGACTGTGGTGAAACCTTTTGCTGTTCTGTGGACATCCAGAGCCGCTTGTGACTCCCAGCGTTCAATCAGGAAGAAAGTTCCAGGCACGGATTGAGATTCAAACGCTTCGAAGCGGATGCAACCAGGTTCTTCCCGTGAAAGATTCACCTGCAGCGCGAGCAGGCGTCGGAGTTCTGGAAGTGATGCCTGATCTTTGGCAGACAGAACAACAGTCAGATCAATCATGGAGATTTTGCTTTCAATATTTCGCGCTGTGTAGACGAAGTCAGATGTATGCGACAGACTGGTGCTTCGGAATGTCCGGAACGCCGTTCGATTGTCTACTGAGTGTTATGTAATGGTCAAACGACTCTTTGATGTCTTCGCTTCATTCATCGCGATTATTGTGCTGTCGCCGGTTTTGCTGCTGGCATTGCTGAGCGTACGAATCTCCAGTCCGGGGCCCGCCATTTATCGAGCGCAAAGAATTGGTCGCGGTGGGACGCCGTTTATCATGCACAAGTTTCGAACCATGCATGTGCGTCCGTCAACGGGCAGCGTGATCACGAGCGCGAATGATTCTCGGATATTCCTCGTCGGAAAAATTCTGCGGGCGCTAAAAATTGACGAGCTGCCTCAACTGTTCGACGTTTTGGCGGGAAAGATGTCCATCGTCGGGCCGAGGCCGGAAGACCCGAAAATTGTTGACCTGTACTACACGCCATTGGCCAGAGAGACGCTCTCCGTTGCTCCGGGATTGTCGAGCCCGGGCAGCGTGCATTACTACACCAGCAGCGAATTACATGTCGATGACGGCGATCCCGAACTGTTCTATGTGACGCGGCTGCTACCCATCAAGCTCGCAATGGACATTGTTTATCTTCGCCACGTGTCGTTGTGGTATGACCTGACGATTATTGCAAAGACAGCAGTGACAATTGTGTTGATCGGTTGCGGCAAGCGGAAGTTCGCTGATCCTGCTGAATTGGCAGAGGCTCAGCAATTGATGAACGACGCGAACGCTCCACTGGTTCGGTTTATTCAACAACAGGAACTGCCATAATTCGCGGCTTTTTGTCGAAGAACCATTGTTTAGTCAGCGGGTTTTGCCGCGTCGGCTTTTGGGGCAGCGTAAACGTCGCGGGGATGACTCCATCGTCGCCCGTCATGGGATTCTCTGCATTTCCTGCACGACCTCCAAACAGTTTTGCCAGCGGTGCAATCCGTGGATCTTTGTCGCTGCTGAACGAGCCAACCGTAACGATTGAGCTCTTTTCATCGTGCAGCACCCAGGCGTCGAAGTCGGTCTCGTAACCATGCTTCGTCGCAGAACGCAGGGCCTTGGCAAGAGCGATTGCTTCCTCAGCACAGGCATCAAGATTCGACCCAAAGTTCTGTTCGAACAGCCCCATGGCTTTTGATGACGATTGATTCCCAACCTGCAAGACGCTGCCGCCCGTGAAGGTTGCAACCTTCAAAGTGTATTTCCCTTTGTTCTTGAGAATTGAATAGGGTTTACCCTGGTTGAGTTCAACCATCAGCGCGTTGTCTTCAGGATTTTGAACTTCACCTCTATAGATCGGATTCAACGTAAGAATTGCGCCACCGAACGGACTTGGCTGACCTGGTGTTTTGGCAAACAGGCCGCCCTTTTTTTCATCCGCAACTGTTGAATCAAATTTTGTCTTAACCCATTCCAGAACTGCCTGGGCTTTTTCATCGTCGATCGTTTTGAAGTTGCCGGCAAGAATGCAAATATCGCCTTCACGCAATAATGAACTGAGTCCAATTGCTTTGCCTTGAGCAGTCTCCGCTTCAGCCAACTGCTCGGCAGAACATGTGTACGCTGGAATGCCTTTCTTGCGAAGTTCAAACACGATAGTGTCCGCCGCTTCCCATGCGGTCATGCCATCTTTGCGGTTCGCGCCCTGGACGTCGCTGACGGACGTGACCATGATCATCCAGGGTCCATGCTGGCTGGTCAGCGAATATCGCTTGCCTTCAATCGCTTCGGTCTTGCCGCCGTAGGCTGTACCGGCAATTGTGAACATACTCAGAAACACGAATGTGATATTTCGGAAGGCGTTCATCCTGATTCCCTTCATGGACTCTATCGTCAAGGTTAGCCACTCCAGTCGGCAAGACTGCACGACTGAATTTGGCGAACAAGGCATCAAGTATGTCATTTCCGACAGCTGGCTCATAAGTCAGAATCCGGGTTTTGCGGTCCGATGGAAAAACTTGCGGCATCCAGCAAGGCGGCTTCTGCAACTTCTGCCGATCGTTGTTTTTTCTGGATGTTTTGTGCCAGTCGCTGCGTTATCAGCAGATGGCGTCTTCGTAGGTCCTTTCTGCCGGAAAGGACATTCGCCGCAAGGCGAACCCGCGTGACGTGCATCAGCCAACCCCGGCTGACTTTGGCAGACCACGTGCAACCTCCGTCGCGACAAGTCGCGAAGTCCTGCCCGGCAGGCAGGACCTACATGCTGCAGGACGGCGTTTGACAGTTCCATTCTTCCGCAACCAATCGTCTGAACCTTTGAGCGAACGGGAGTTGATTGGTCTTCCTCTGGGCCGTGTTGTGATTTCGAGACCAAGGCGAACGGCACGGCTTCTGGTACAATTGGCATCACCGAACGGCAAGCCGCGTTTCACACTGCGACGAAGCGAGTCCAGTTCGGCCTCAGTCTCGACCTTATTCACCCATGAACGCCAGTTTCGCGGCAACCGCGGATCAGCGGGAATTGCCAGCCAGCGGCGTTCGTCAGCACGCCGGAAGCGAGCATACGCGGAACTCCATTGCCAATCTTCCGCAAGCTCAACGAAATCTGCACGGACGGGATTCCGTTCCACGTAACGCATCACTGTCAATACGTGGCCGTCCGTTTGAATTGGAAACGATTTGAAGCGGCCCTGATACAGATGCCGCGTGCCACCGGTTTTGTAATGAACGTGCAACGCATCGTGTGCATGACAGTCAGGCGACGGAAGAACTCGCTCAACTGATCGCTGGTCTCGGGGCGGACGACAAAGTGCCAGTGATTCGGCATTGCGACCATCGCATAAATCGGAAGGGACAAGATTTCTCACGTTTCTTCCACGACACGCATGAACGCAGCGTAGTCTTCCGGCTTTTCAAAAATCGTGAGCCGAGCGACCGCTCGATTCAGAACGTGGAACACTTCACCTGCCGGACAAATGCGTTTCGTGCGTGCCATGGGCGAGGTCTAACACAACGCGCAAAATCAAAGAGCCCCCTTTTTCTCTTCGCTCCCATATAGCGGCTTTTTCTCTGTGGCATTGGCTATGCTATTTTTAGCTCAGTTCAGAAATCAGTCTTCCAGTGCCAGAAACATGTCCAATAAGTCACCATTTAATTTGACTTCACCTTCGGTTAACACCAAGTCTTTTGTTTGGCATTTTGGGAACGTTTGATTGTCCAAAATGCTTAAGACGCTACTAGCTGAATCCGATAGAAAACCAGCGATAAGGCACCAGAATCGGTCCTGTTGCTCCGACGACATTGCTCGGAGAGATTCTCGCAATTCATTCCAAGCAATATTCGCTCCCGGCGGAGCGGCAGCGGACTTCCTGTAGTATTCGATTAGCTTATCGCAGGATTCTTTGCGAATCACTTGAACCAACTCTTCGGGCGACATGTTTACTTTGTCCTTACTTCTTTGTACAGCCGTTTATTCATAGCGATCAATTCTTGCAGTGCTGAATTTGGCACACCACTATACACACGTCGGAGTTCCCGAATATCTCTGGCGACTAAAGATCTTGCTGACGTGACTCCCTCCATCGATCTTGAAACAATTTGGCGACCAACCGCCAAGTCCGTGTTTTTTACGTTGTGCCCGATCTTGTGAACCAAAATCGCCGGTGCTGTGTCTTCATCATACCCAGCGACGAGCTTTCTCATCAGTGCCTTCTGTCCTACATGATGGGATCTGAGGTCCGGGTCTATTCGGGTTTGTCGCAAATTCAGATATTCACCGACATCGTACTCCTTTGAATTATGCACCAACACGCCGTCTTCGCCAACGAAGTAGACGTGTTCATCGTGAACTTCGAGGTTGAAAACGGGCTGAGGGCCGGGGCGGGGGAGTTTTTGCTGGACGACTTTGACGTCGCCGCTGAGCGTCTGCAGCCGCTCACCAATCACCAGAGACCCCGCCTGCACATACTCCTGACGGTCCTCCGACCAGAACGGATGATTCGACGTCGTGCCGATGGTCTCGGCGTCGCCGGACGTTTTCCGTTTGAGGTTTTCGGTTTTCGGAAAATCGCAGGGCGGAGATTCGAAATCTGAAATCTCAGATTCG
>JANOZG010000350.1:0-6218 GCA_031429275.1 Planctomycetota bacterium | reverse complement strand
GTGTCGTGATGAAATCTGGGAATTGGTTCGGGGACCAGTCGATTTGTTCTTCTGCAATGAAGAAGAAGCAAAGAGCCTCACAGGCAAAACGGATCCCATCGAATGTGCCGCTGAACTTCACCGACACTCCGAAAACGTTGCGATGACGTTGGGTGCCAATGGGTCTATTCTGATGCATGAAGGCACTGCGATTCCAATCGAAGGTGTTGGCGTGAATGCGATCGATACAACAGGTGCCGGTGACATGTATGCCGGCGCGCTGCTGTACGGGATTACTAATAGTATGAGCTGGAAACAAGCCGGCCATCTGGCATCACATGCCGCCGCTCGCATTGTTGGACAACTTGGAGCGAGGTTGCAAAACCGATTCACCCAGAAAGAGATCATGGCTTTAATGAAGTGACGATTCGAAAATAGAAGTGCCCGGTGGAGCAGGAATCTGCGCCAGGATGCGGAGAGGCAACGTGCGACTTAACAGCCAGCCGAAATACAGGTCATACAATTCTATGCGTCTATTACAATTTGTAACTTTGCTATTTGCTGTCTTTGGTACGCTACTCTCTACGGAAGCTGCAGACGAAGTCAATGCAAAGCAGTGGCGTTTCACGTTCAAAGAGCCGGGCAGCTGGACGGAAGCGTCATTCAACGACGTCAAGTGGCAGGAAGCAAATGGCGGATTCGGAACGATCGATCATCCTTTGAATCGCGTGTGGACGGAATGGACAAAACCTGCGATCTGGATGCGTAAGATTGTAACGCTCGAGGTCATCCCTGCGAACGCTGCTTTCTATGTGCAAACTCCAGGTGAGACCGAGATTTTTGTCAACGGTTCACTTGCGGCGAAAATCAAAGCTCCAACCGAAAAATACAGCGTGATTCCGTTGGCGCCGGAAGCGATCGATGGGCTGCGTCAAGGTGAAAATCTAATCGCTGTTTATGCCAAAGCGAACGCCGATGATGCGCCTCGCTGTCTTGAGGTGCTGCTGATTTCAGCTGATAACGTACCTGAACTGCAGGCTTTTACAACGTGGGAGAAGATCAGATTCGCCTATCCGCCGTGGCTGACGATCATCGTTACGATCGTCGTGCTTGTTGCGCTTGCTTTCGACAAACCGGCAGACCTGGTATTCGGAGGAGCCATCGTCCTGCTGTCGCTCAGCGGCGTCATTACGGCAGAGCAGGCATTCAGTGGTTTTGTCAGCGGATCGCTGTTGATGGTGGCAGCACTGTTTCTTGTGACTGCAGGGTTGAAAGAAACAGGCGTCGTCGATCTGATCGGCTCAAAGGTACTCGGCCCAGCGCGGACTGAAATGGGTGGACTGGTAATGCTGTCGCTGTTCTGTGTTTGTACATCCGCATTTCTGAACAATACACCAATCGTTGCGATGCTGATTCCTGTTGTGATGTCCTGGTGCCGACGCCAGCACGTTGCGCCATCCAAGCTGTTGATTCCACTTTCCTTCATGACAATTCTGGGTGGATGCTGCTCCCGCATCGGCACCAGTACCAATCTGGTTGTCGATGGCCTGATGGCGAAGGAAGGTCTCGTCGAAATGGGTTTCTTTGAAATTGCCTGGGCAGGAGTGCCGTGTGCAGTGATTGGATTAACCTACATGCTGACGATAGGACGCAGCCTGCTTCCAGAACGAAAAGAATTGATGGAACAACTTGGTGATTCACGACGCGAGTACACGGTGGAGATGGTCGTCACGCCAGCGTGTCGCCTTATTGGTCAGAATATCGAGGCAGCAGGTTTGAGGCGTTTGCCGGGACTATTCCTGATTGAAATCGATCGGCGTGGTTCAATCATTGCTCCGGTAAGTCCCGACACGGTCCTTGAATCAAACGATCGGTTGGTATTTACGGGTCTCGTGGAAACGATCGTGGATTTGAAGAAAATTCCGGGCCTGGAACCAGCGACGGAAGCCGCAGATATTTCGTCGCAGGAACAGCGGCGACGACGTTTATGCGAGGTGGTTATCAGTCGATCTTCGCCTCTGGTTGGACAAACTGTGCGTGAAGCTCAGTTTCGATCGCACTATAACGCAGCGATTGTTGCCATTCATCGCAACGGAGCACGCCTTGCAACAAAGATAGGCGATGTAGAACTGGAAGCAGGTGACACTCTTTTGATGCAGACTGGACCAAATTTTGTTCAGGCACATCGCAACAACGCTGACTTCTATCTGGTCAGCGATGTGGAAGGTTCTCAGCCGATGCGACACGAACGTTGGCTGGTCGCTTTGGCGATTTTTGCTGGTCTGTTGGCAGTGATGTTCTTCGGCAAGGGCGAAACGGCCATGCTGGGAGCATTCGTTGCCGGGGGCCTGATGATTGTCACACGTTGTATGTCGGCATCAGACGGTCGACAGGCGATCGACTGGCAGGTTCTGGTTTCTATTGGGGCATCATTCGGGCTTGGCACTGCACTCGAAAAATCCGGAGCGGCACTATACCTATCCACCCAACTGGTCGCGATAACCGAACCGCTGGGGCCATATGCAACGCTGGCGGCGATCTATTTTGTCACGATGGTGCTGAATGAGTTGATTACCAACAACGGCGCGGCAGCACTCGCGTTTCCGTTTTGCATTAAGGCGGCTGAACTTTCCAATTGTGATGCGCGTCCGTTTGTTATGGCCGTTGCTCTGGCAGCGTCTTTTGCATTTGCGTCTCCTGTGGGATACCAAACGCATATGATGGTCTTTGGTGCCGGCGGATATCGATTTATGGACTTCGTAAAAGTCGGTCTTCCGCTGAATCTGTTGCTCTGGGTGATGTGTATTGTGCTGATTCCGATGATTTGGCCATTCTAATGACCATTGATCTGCCCGAAGAATACTTTGATGTTGTCGATCAGAACGACAAGGTTACCAGTCGACTAACTCGATCCGAAGTGCATCGACGCAAACTACTGCATCGTGCTGTGCATGTGTTTGTATTTCGATGCGACGGTGCCCTGCTGATTCATAAGCGGAGCGCCACGAAAGAAGAATTTCCTTCAGTCTGGACGTCATCGTGTTCAGGGCATGTCAGCGCAGGGGAAGATTACGACGGCACGGCAGTGCGAGAATTGCAGGAAGAGCTGGGGATTGATTCTGTTGTCCAGTGGTTGCAAAAGTTTTCTGCATGTTCCGACACTTCCAACGAATTCACGGTACTGTATCAGTGTGTTTCAGATGCCGCCGTAACACCGGATCCCGACGAAATCACTGCGGTGCAATGGATGTCCGTCGATGAGATTCGGCACTGGATGGAACGATCACCGGAAGAGTTTTCGCCGGCGTTTTGCCTGTTGTTTCGTTGGTATCTGCAGAACACTAAAACTCCAGGAAACCGCTGACGCGACCAACAGTAACGGTTGCCACAATCAACTGAGCTATCAGCAACCACAGCCAGTTTTGATTGGTTTGACTGGAATCTGAGCCTCGCATCTGTGCGGCAATGATTGCGAACCACGGTGTTACAAAGCACCACAATCGAGCAGCTTCCCCCATGTTCTTTCCGGACAGCCAAAGCAGTGTCCATGTAAGTACGCACGCGAACGAAAACAACTGAATGTTATCAACATGGCGGCCTTGAGGTGCCCGTGAGTTCCTCGTCATTTGATAGACTGCAATGATCGAAATCACAGCCATGGGTAGTCCGACCGCCAGCGCCAGTTCGATTGGATTGACAGCAAACCAAGCTGCCCAGGAACGAGGCGACTGTGAATAAAATGCAGCATGATTTGAGAGATTCATCTGCCAGACGTGCAGCAGGTCGCATTGAGTCCAATACTTCCAGACGGCACAGGTTGCGAAGAATGACAATCCGGTCATCGTGATGGTTTGGAGAACAGGAAACATGCGTTTTGGAAAATCGACAATCGCGAAACCCAGGACGAAAATCGCCAGCATCACCAATACTGGCAAGTGGGCCAGACTCACAAGCAGACAGCAGCATAAGGTCGCTCCCGAGAGTATTCCCAGCATCCAGCGTTGCAGGCGTTTTTCGGTGAGAGAAGCGGAAACCACGACCCACGACAATAGCATCCCGCTGCAAGCGTAAAGCACGTCAGAACGAGGCACAAAAATTGCGATCGTCGGTACCGTGATCATCAATGATGCTGCTCGCCACGCAATTCTTGAATCTGTCAATCGTTGCGTAAGGCCGAAGACTGGTATGACAGTCATCGCCGCGAACAACGTGGAAAGCCACGAAGATAAATGCAAAGCAGCGAGTTCCGACTTTGACAAGGGGCGAGCCAACTGGCCTGCCGCTTCAACCTCGCGAAACATACGTACTGATTCGGCATTTTGGAGTGATTCGGAGAATTCGACGACAACAGGGAATGCCTCAGTCAGTCTGAGCAGACTTCGATTCAGAAGCAGCAGGCCTGGCGGATGTGTGCCTTCGTGCAACACATCGCCTTCTGCCATTCGAGCTTCGTAATCAATGAGCATTTGTTTTGTTGAAGTCACTTTGAACGTTGCGTTGTAGAAATATCCAGAAGCGTATTTGTCGTAAAGAATCCAGATGGGGCGGAGTTCGCTATGAGGCGATGGAGCAGCCTGTCGCACGGCGTTCAGCCAGAAAAAACTGACCGCGGTCAATCCCAGCAAGAAGAGGCCGCGTCGCACCGTGCCGACCTTTTCAATACGCCGCATCGATCCGGCACAGTAGCCAACAATCGCAGTTCCGCACAACATCGGCCAGGCAAGACGGTCGAGTGTTTCAAAGACGCTAAGCGGCAAGGCGTGACGCGGCCACACCCATTCGCCGGGAACTCCCAGTGGCAGCCATGGAATCAACAGAACTGCGCTGCTGATGAGTGTCGCGAGAATAATGATGTATCGATGAGGCATTAAATGTCTATTGTCATGTTGTCAGTCGCTTTGTCGAACTCCATGCTTTCCGCTCACAGAAGAATTCGAACGTCTCACGACAGCGAACGCGAAGAAAAAAACAAAGCCCTTCGATGTGTACGCACATCGAAGGGCTTTTGAGGGAGTTATCGCGGCCGCACCTTACGGTTCGATCGGAATAACCTGATCCGGAATGTCAGCTCCGGACTTGTCTTTACCGAGGATAAATCGAATTGATCCTCCGGAACTGCCACCACGGCTTGGATTGAGGATGTAGTCCGCATCCAGAGCTTTCGTGACACGCTCTTTGACCTGAGCCAGGTGAGCCGTTGTGTAGGCGTCGTGTTTGTCTGCTGACGCAGCCTGAGCCGCTTCAATCTTCTTCACGATGCCTCGCAACTGTTCAGCCGAAAGACTGGAGATCGCTCGACCGGCCGCACCTGAAGCTCCACCCGGTAACGTCAGGTCAATCAGTCGCTCCACGTGCTCGCGTTGAAGATTGCGACGCAGACTTGAAATCATAGGTTTACGAGGAGAGAACTGGCCTTCCGCTTTTGCATCCAACTCTGACCAGATGGTCGTTGTTACGGCGCCCAGCATTTCAGGAAGTGTCAGACAATCCTGATCAGCGGCTACGCGACTTTCGTTGTCGTGGACTCGCTTCAATGTCGTTGGATTCAACAGATTGGTCAGCACCGATGCCTGAATGCCCATGATCCGATCATGGATCGGCCATGTTGATTCTTCCATCATGGATGAAGTGTTGTCGGACCACTTGTCGAGACCCATTGCTGTTGTCAGTTCCGGGGTCAGACCGAATGATTCATCTTTAAAGGCATTCGACGTGACAAATGACAGTGCTTTGCGTTGTTGTTCCACTGGAACGACGACGATCGGAGTTCGTCCATTAGGATCACCCTTCTTATCGCGATTGACAAACGCACCACCAATCCAGCTGGACATCATCGACAATGAACGAGTCTGCATGGACAGCACAAGTTCATAGCCATATCGAACACGATCCCAACTGTCGCCGTCCTTGATGAACGTCGTCAACAAGCGTTCACGATGATGTTTGGCCAATCGAATCTGTTCTTCCGCGAAATCCAGTGGATCCTTTGAGAAGTCATAACGCCGAGCCAGCGGGTCCGGACCGCCTGTGTCTTCGTCAGTCGCGAAAACCAGTTCCGGTTCAGCCACTCGTGCCAGGATCGGCTTCAGATCGCCGAATGTGTAGCCATATTCGATGGCCCACATGTCGTACGGGCCAACACCGGTCATGCTGTATTCACCCTGCAATGATCCGGAATCGAGGCGAATATTCGCGCCAATGTAATCCATGACGGAGCCAGCCAACTGCTTTTTGCCTTT
>JANOZG010000349.1:0-2587 GCA_031429275.1 Planctomycetota bacterium | reverse complement strand
CGTCGCCTTCCTGTGTCATCACGCAACACAGCCGGAGCATATTCCAGCTGGCGGTCGATTACTTCTTCTCGCCCAGATCGCTGCAAATGATAGCCAAGTTGCAGTCGCAGAAGGCGTCGTCGTTAACGTCCGCGTAGTTTGAACCGGTAGTGCGAGCTTTGACGTGAGCACCGTTCATATCACCGGCTCTGAAGCCAGAGGTATTGTACGACTGGTCCAAGTCGGCAAAGGCGGTCGCAAGGTCGCCGAGTTCAGCGACAACTGCACTCTGCAGTGCAACGAGGCCAACGATCATTCCGAGAACCAGGATGGTTCCAACGAGAACGATTTCAGCTGACAAAATTACGCCTGATTCATCATTCCAAAGAGTCTTCAACATGATTTTGATCTTTCATACTAATTTGAGAGAGAAACGAGATTTTTCGGGTAGGCATCGCCTATCCACAGGAACCAGTTGAGACACTGGTATCCTTTTGTGCTATTGATCGCTGCGTGATGGCCAGTCAACATGATCAATTCTGGTCTGCTCCTGAGTCGCTAACTCAACTGATCCGCGTCTTGCAGGATCAACCAAGTCTCGTCCAAACGCAGCTCCGCAGCGAATGGAGTATCAGTCCGCTCAGGATTGCAAATTCCATATTCCCTATGGAAGTTGCCTGATCGCTAAGATCCCTGTTGTGCAGGGAATTAGCACGACGACGAGAATCCCTCTTGAGTGAGCAATTCGTGTCATCGATTCAACTGTTTCGCGAACATCATGCCAGCAGAATCTGTCATCCCGGGTTTTGGACCGCACTTGCAGTTTCACATCGCGTAAGTCCATGACTGGAAGTGGGTTACAATCCTTGGGGATTGAGTCAGCTAATTGCTTAGGGTTTTCCCGCTACGGACCTTGTCAAGTTCCCTTTGCACTTCGTCTGAACGAATTGTCAAGCGATGGATCCATTTTGCGGGTGTCGTACTTGTTAAAAACAAACAGGTCCGGGCAAATCATTCCCGTTGAATCATCGACGCGACCTCGCTTACCCATTTCTTCGTTATACTCAGCCGTGCACTGTGTTGCAGTCGCATGCCATTCCTTCGAACAGCGATTCACTTCCAGGAGCATGGGCGAGATCCTATCCAACAACCGGAACCTGCCCATGGCATTCGCGTTTGTCAAAAAACTGCTGGAGACCCGCTCAGAGTCTTACTCCGAGTCTTGCGAGCACGGTGCATCTTGCGGGAATCGAACAATGTGAGCCTCTGATGTCAGCGAGCCGGGAGGCTCCTTTGGGTCGAGGGTTCTCAGCCCTTGTTAGGATTGGCTTAACAATAAATGTCGGAGTTAAGAAGTGGGCATCAACAGACCCATCGCAGTGAGCCGCCAGGCACGCTCCAACGAGTAATTCCGACATGCAGGGCGCTTCACTCTACGCCCGCCAATCGCGACGATTTCGCGCCGCCGTTTACAGGAAAGGCTGTGATTTTACCCATGCACGACGCGCCGAAGAGTGAATCCCATTTGGCTATGATTCACTCGCTGGCGCTTCGTGCCCGTATTTGGGGCTCCTTTTCGAACGCGAACGACAAACTTACTAAACAAGCAGTTCTGACATTGCGAGTCGTTAGAAACGAGCAAAGCCAGTAAACTCCGAATGATTCGGAATGCACTGGCTTGTTGAGATTGAAGGCTGGTGAACTTGGGACGGAAATTTCAGCGTTTGCTGGCCTACGCATCAATAACGGGTGATTTAAGTGCTGATACCACCATTTGATTTATCGTTTCGAGTGCCTCGATAGTCCTGCGGGATCGCGTCGACGAACTAAACTAAGCATGAAGATCGATCCGTCTATTGGCGAGCCATGTCGTGATTCATTTGGATGCAGGAGGGCGAGGCATCTGAACCGAATCCCGTTGTCCGAAATACTCACGGTACATCAGCCATGGGAATTGCCACGCATTTGTGGCGTAGCGTCCTGCCAGACGGCGTGGATTGGTTAAAAGACGGTGTGACCATTCTAATCGCCACTGTCGAACCCACAGAGGCGCACGTGTTTGTCGGCCCGCCAGAAAATCAATCGTCGCTCCAGCGGCAATCGCCACTCCCACAGAAAGTCGGTCGTGACATTCACTCAACCACAATTCCTGCTTTGGTGCGCCAAAGCCTACGATGAGCAGATCAGGTCGACAGTAATTGACGCGTCGAATGATATCATGTTTTACGGCCGCATCACGCTCAAACCCGAACGGCGGACTGTACGTGCCTACAACCTTGATGGCAGGCCATTTCTGAAAAATATTCACGGCAGCAACATCCGCAACACCCTCAGCCGCACCCAATAGAAATAAGGTTCGAGTTTGTTCAGGACGCGCTGAGCTCAATAATGCAGGAATAAGATCGGACCCTGCGACTCTTTCCGGTAAGGCGTTCGCAAAGATGCGCGATGCGGTGACGATTGGCCAGCCATCCGCCACGACAAGTGATGCCTTTTCGTAAGCGGTTCGAAACACAGCGTTGTTCTGAAACTGTACGGCATGATCCAAATTGGGTGTCACAACGTAATGGCACTTGTAGTCTTTGTTGGCGCACCAATCATTGATGCG
>JANOZG010000348.1:0-2046 GCA_031429275.1 Planctomycetota bacterium | reverse complement strand
GCTAACACTGGATATTCAGCAGTCAACCGTTAAGACCCGCCTCGAAAAGGCCAGGAAACTAGTGGACAACGAAAACAATAATGTGAAACCCATTGACGTGGAGGCACTCGGCATTATTGATCCTGAAAGTCTTCAGCGATTGGGAGTTGTTGCCGCATTACAAGCAGATGCAGGTCGATCCGCCGAATTTCTGGCCGACCAGCCACAGCGAATGGAAGGTGCCAGAGTGGAAATTTCCAATCTCCTGGCGCTGATGTCTGAGGAACAAAAGCTGAAGGCAGACTTTGGCGATGGACATCCCAACGTCAAAAAAGTCCAGGAAGAAATCGCATTGGTTAAGAAGTTTATGGCCGAAAAACAGGCATCCACAGTTGATATTGCGACTGAAACCCAACTCACGCCCTCTCTCCTGATGAAAGCCTATATCGGTTTTCTGGAGAACGATGTCATTTCGGCTGACGAGCGAAAAGCGGAAATGGAAGCATTACTCGCAGACGCTGAGAAGCAAGCTCGCACATTGGTTGAGTTTGAATTGCGAGAGGGCATCCTGAGATCACGAGTGGAAAGGACTCAATTGCTGTTTGACGGCCTTGTGGAACAACTTCGGGATCTGGATCTGGCGGCGGGAATGCGAGGCTATGTCCACGAATTGCTGGAAGCACCTCGCCGAGGTGAAAAAGTCTGGCCAAAACTCAGCTTGTGCGGCGTTGGTGGACTGATGATGGGCCTTATTGCAGGACTCTTTCTGGCAGTGGTTAATGATCAGCAGGATAGCAAATTCCGAACCTCAGAAGAAATCGACAGTGCGATTGGGATTCCAGTGCTCACGCGAGTGGGCCGGTTCAAGACCGATGGGAAATCGCCGATTGTCCCGGACAACTCGCCGGAAGGCGAATCATTCCGCATCCTGCGAACGCTGCTATTGAATGACGTGCGTGAAGGAAGACTCAAAATTCTGACTGCGAGTAGTCCGTTACCACAGGACGGCAAGTCCACGATTCTTGCGAATCTGGCCGCTGCATTCGCCAAGCTGGACATGAGCGTTGTGATGGTTGAAGCAGACATGCGTCGGCCAACGTTCCATACACGATTCGGTGTGCCGGATGACACGGGGCTGTCTGATTTACTGAAAGACACCGCCACTATTGACGACGTGTTGGTCCCATCAGGCGTACCAAATCTGACGCTGATCACTGCTGGTGCTGGAGTGACCAATCCATCTGAGCTCCTTCAAAGCGAATGCTTTGATCAGCTGCTTGCCGCCTTGAAGGAACGCTTTCAACTGGTTGTGATTGACGTCGGGCCGGTTCTTGCAGTTTCTGACTCCATCATTGTCGCTCAAAAATCCGACGGTATGCTCTTGGTGGTCCGACCTGCAAACGATAGCCGCCAGCAGGTCACTGAGGCCGTAGAAACGCTGCGAGCCGCCAACGCAAAACTCCTCGGCTGTGTCGTGAACACTTACGGCAGCGGTGATGGATTTGAACGACGTGGCTATTCTGGCGGATACTATGGCGGCTATTATTCCTCCGATCGCGTTGAGAAAAGCAGCGACTCTCCAGCAAAAATCAAATCCTCTCGGAAGGGGATTGAAAACGTGTGATGAGCCATGCCGTTCGGTGCGTGGCGAAAAGTAGTCACTCTCCGAGTGACGAATGCGATTTCCCTTGATCGTAGCTCCGTAACAGTTTATGGCCGTGGACATATTAGGTTTCAAGGGCAGAATCGCACGACATCACTAGGAGAGTGATGGCTACTTTGGTGCGGGTGCAGGTTCGACATTCAACGAAAAACCCAAGGTTTGGCCATGTAGCCGACCTTACAAGTCAGGCCATCTGCTTCTCCTCTGGCCCTTCTGCGGTCATAAGTCCACACGATCGAGACAACGGTAAATGAAATCTGCCACCAGCGACAAACAAAAAGGGTAACCGTTCACGGAATCGAAATGCTCTTGGGTCGGTTCAGGGAATTTTGTTAGCGTCCGCACATGGACGCGAAAGTAGATCATAGAGGAACTTCAGCAGCTTGTGGCGCAGTTGACGGCAG
>JANOZG010000347.1:0-6238 GCA_031429275.1 Planctomycetota bacterium | reverse complement strand
GGCGCGAAGGTCATCAATGCCTCAATTGATCTGGCCGTACGAGGTCGCCACGAAAAGCCAACCCCACCGATCGACTGCAGTTTGCGAGTCATTGATGAACCGATACTAAGACTCATCAGCATCGACCTCGACGCAAAAGTCGAGATCCGAGAAATCAACGAAGTGTTCGATTTTGCCCGTGACTATCTCGGTCTGATCAAAGGTGCCGTCATTGCAGCGGGTTTGATTCCACCGGGGATGGAAGGTTGCGGCGGAAAAGTGGCAGACGTCTTCAATCGCATGATTGGGCCTGGATTAGGTCTGGAAATTACCAGCCGGGTTAATGACATCCCAAAGGGTTCGCGGCTTGCCGTTTCGACGAACCTGCTGGGCTCACTGATTTCCATGTGCATGCGTGCCACCCGACAAGTCTCTGCGTTCACCGGCCAGCTGGAAGAATCCGATCGGCGGATTGTGGCTGCTCGTGCGATCCTGGGTGAATGGATCGGAGGCTCGGGCGGCGGATGGCAGGATTCCGGCGGCGTGTGGCCGGGAATCAAACTCATTCAGGGATGCACGGCTGGTCCCGATGATCCGGAATTCGGCATCAGTCGAGGCCGATTGATGCCTCAGCATCACGTCTTTACGGAGGAAGAAGTGAGCCGAGAAACTCGCCACCGCTTGCAGGATAGTCTTGTCCTCGTTCACGGCGGAATGGCCCAAAATGTCGGACCAGTTCTGGAAATGGTCACTGAGAAATATCTGTTGCGTTGTGAAAACGAATGGGCCGCACGACAGGACGCGATTGGGTTGCTCGAACAAATCACTGCGTCCCTCAAGTCTGGCAATATTCCGGGGGTCGGCGCGGCCACGCATCGCAACTTCCACGAACCGTTACAGGCCATTATTCCATGGTGCAGCAACGCCTACACTGAACGCCTCATTCAGGAATGCCGTGCAAAATACGGCGACAGGTTTCAGGGATTCTGGATGCTTGGCGGCATGGCTGGCGGCGGCATGGGATTCATCTTCGATCCGACCATTCGCGAGGAAGCTCAGGACTGGCTGCAGACGATGATGCTCACCGTCAAACGCAGTATGGAAGCCAGCGTTCCGTTTGCTATGGACCCGGTAGTTTACGACTTCGCAATCAACGACAACGGCACATTTGCCGAACTACGCACCGATGGAAATCTCCCGAAAGGCTACTACGCGCTGATGATTCCCGACTGGTTGCGTCGAGGACTTCAACAGCTGACGCCAATGGTGCGCGGAGAACTTGAACGAGTCGGTAATGCATGTCGTGAAGCAGACGGCGGTGACCATCTCGCATCACGGTTGATTCAGAGAATACTGCCATCAACATCGAAAGAAGCTCGGCAGTCGGCAAAGCTTGACGACCTGCTGCATGAAAATGGTTTCGACTCAATCGCTCACGAACAACTACGTGACGACCTGCGATCGGGACGACTCGGGATGTCACAGAATCGACTCCCGGCAACAGTCACGATTGAAGATGTTTCGGCTGATGACGTCATTGAAGCTCGCCGCGATATTCCTGAATCAGCGATTGAACTCGGTCGTGCCGCAATTGCAAATGGTGAAGTTGGTGTGATCTCGCTGGCTGCGGGAGTTGGCAGTCGCTGGACTCAAGGCGCGGGCGTGGTAAAGGCTTTGAATCCATTTTGCAAGATGGGTGGACAGTGGCGTTCGTTTCTGGATATCCACTTCGCAAAGACTCGCAAAGTCGCTGACCAATACGGCATTTCACCTTTGCATGTCGTAACTTCAGGATATCTCACCGATATGCCACTGCGTCACGCCGTGGAACAACTCAATCGTGACGGCATCTTTCGTGTCTCGCGCGGAGCCTCCGTGGGACTACGCATGGTGCCGACTTTGCGGGATCTTCAGTTCGCCTGGGAAGAAGTTGCTCAGCAGGTGCTCGATCAGCAAAAGGAAAAAGTTCGCAGTAGTTTGCGAACCGCCTTGATGAACTGGGCTCGTACGGCTGGCGAAGCATCAGACTACACCGACAACCTGCCGTCGCAGTGCATGCATCCGGTCGGCCACTGGTATGAAGTGCCAAACCTGCTTCGCAACGGCACGCTGCGTCAAATGCTTACCGATCGCCCACAACTCAAATATCTTATGCTGCACAACATCGACACGCTCGGTGCGAATGTGGACGCTGGATGTCTGGGACTACACATTCAGTCGAACGCCGATCTCTCGTTCGAAGTCATCAGTCGCCGACTGGAAGACCGTGGCGGCGGATTGGCAAAAGTGGATGGCCGCGTCCGGCTGGTCGAAGGTCTCGCGATGCCTCGCGAAGAAGATGAGTTCCATCTGTCGTGGTACAACTCACTGACGACATGGATTGATATCGACCGGTTGTTAAGTACTTTCGGACTCGATCGCCCCGCATTGTCCAACGCCAAAGCCGTCGATGCCGCCATCCGCGACCTCGGCCGCCGGATGCCGACCTACATTACTCTCAAGGACGTTAAGAAACGCTGGGGCCATGGCCAGGAAGATGTGTTCCCCGTTTCACAATTCGAAAAGCTCTGGGGCGACATGACAGCGCTGGCCGACGTTGATTGTGCGTTCCTCGCGGTCACTACGCTCCGCGGCCAACAGTTAAAGGACCCCGCCCAACTCGACGGCTGGCTCCGCGACGGCTCAGCTGGATATGTGGAATCGTTGTGCAGATGGTAGATCTTTATCGGCCATGGAAGGTGGAGCGCAATACTCGCTCTGATCACACGGCCGCGATGGAATATGGCACTCCGCGATTCTCCAGCGCGGCAGCGATCCTGACAAGCGTATCTGCAGTCAACTCAAGCTGCATCGCCTCGGCGGTTTCTTTAATTTGCCACGCTCGCTTGGCACCGCACAGTGCGGAAGTGATGCCGGGCTGGCGAATCGTCCAGGCGAGAACCAGCTGTGAGACAGGGCAATCGATGTCCGCTGCAACGCCTTTCATATCGTCCATGAAGTCTTGATTCTTCTGCCATTCTTCGCCCTGAAACATGGGGTACTTCTTGCGTCCGTCAGCATCGACGAACTTGTGATCACGCGACAGACGTCCGGCGAGCAGGCCTTTCATCAGTGGCCAGTAGACACACAACCCGACGTTATGGTGCAGACACCACGGGACGATGTCAGCTTCGATTTCTCGCTGCAACATATTGTAATGAGGCTGCACAGCGGTGATCGGACAGACCGTATGGAATTCCATCAGCTGTGCGACCTTCAAGTTCGACGCACCAGCGTAGCGGACCTTGCCGATGTCGATCATTCGCTGAATCGCGCCAGCGGATTCGGTGACCGGAACTTCGGGATCAGGGGCGTGAAGATAATACAGGTCGATGACATCGGTCTGCAGTCTTTGCAGTGATTCGTCACATTCCCGCAGCAATGTCTCCGGCCGAGCGTCATGAGCTTGCCCCTTGCCGACTCGATGCAGTCCGCCTTTGGTTGCGACCACCACTTTGTCACGACGCCGTTGAATCGCCTGACCGATCAGCGTTTCACTCTCTCCGTCAATGCCATAAGAGTACGCCGTATCCAAAAAATTTATGCCGGCATCCAGAGCCGCGTGAAGCGTCTTCAAGCTGTCTTCGGCGTTCACATCAAGGCTCGTTACGCCGGCAATCGGCCAGCAGCCGAGAGCGATCGACGAAACAATCAAGTCTGAAGAGCCAAGTCGGCGGAGAGCGGTCATCGGAGTTTCGCTTCAATAACATTGTTTGGACGACGCTATTGTCTGGTCAGGCCTTGTCCGAAATATCGCGCCGCGACCATCCGCCTTGCCATTGAATCTTGTCAACGGCAGCATAAGCGTTTTGCTTTGCATCGGCGATTGTTGCCCCCAACGCTGTTACTCCAAGAACTCGTCCACCCGTATTGACGATGTCGCCATTCTTGATCGCGGTACCCGCATGGAAGACCTTCACATCTGGCAAAGCATCTGCGTTTTCTATGCCCGTAATCGGTCGGCCTTTCGCGTAGCCGCCGGGATAACCTTCTGAAGCCATCACCACGCACACGGCAGGGCGAGGGTCCCAGTCGAGCGATTCAAGTTCCGACAATCGGCCGGTCGCCGCCAGCATCAGCACCTGAGCCAGATCGGAACGCAGTCGCATGAGAACAGCCTGCGCTTCCGGGTCACCAAAACGCACGTTGAATTCAATGACCTTTGGCCCATGAGCCGTCAGCATGATGCCCGCGTAAAGAACGCCTGAAAATGGATGGCCGTCAACTTTCATGGCATGGATCGTCGGAATCAGGATGCGACGAATAACATCATCCATGATGGCCGGTGTGACCGCCGGAGCAGGGCAATAGGCTCCCATTCCGCCCGTGTTCGGGCCGCGATCGTTGTCGTAGGCACGTTTGTGATCCTGAGCAACATCAAGTGGAACAATCGTGTCGCCGTCCACCAGAGCCAGGATGCTGGCTTCGGGACCGACAAGGCATTCTTCGATCACAACCTGCATGCCAGCTTCGCCGAACATGCGGTCCTGCAACATGGTCTTCACGGCCGCTCGAGCTTCTGCGCGATTTGCGCAGACACTGACGCCTTTGCCAGCAGCCAGACCATCCGCTTTGATGACCAGCGGCTGCTCTTCACACTCGTCGATATACTGCATCGCTTCGGGCATGCGATTGAAGACAGCAAAGTTAGCAGTCGGGATGTTGGCTTTTCTAAGCAGCTTCTTCGTAAAAACTTTGCTGCCTTCGAGCCGCGCGGCGGCGGCGGTCGGGCCGAACACGGTGAGTTTCTGACGCTGGAATTCATCGACGATGCCAGCGACGAGCGGTGCTTCGGGACCGACGATGGTCAGGTCGATCTGGTTTTCTTTGGCGAACTTCGCCAGTCGCATGATGTCGTCAGCCTGAATATTCAGGTTCTCAGCATCCAGCGCCGTGCCGGCATTACCAGGAGCGCAATAGACTTTGGTAACGAGAGGTGACTGGCTGAGTTTCCAGGCAAGAACGTGCTCACGACCACCGGAGCCGACGACGAGGATTTTCATTGAATAGTATGCCCTGTGGATACGTAGCGCGACTCTCCAGAGTCGAGAAAGAACAACACGTGAAAATGCATGCGGCGTACAAAGAAAACTCACGTAGTGAACTCGACTCTGGAGAGTCGAGGTACGACGTTCGCAAAAACAAAAAACTCGCGGCAGGTTACCGCGAGTTTGATGTGATTTCGAACCAGTATTGGCAGTGTCCTGATTTTTGGATCAGGTGACAGGAGCCAACTCAGGTTTCAGAATAAACGGAAACACGCGAACGGCAGAACCCGGAGCGTGCTGTTTCTTGTAAGCCAACTGAGCTGCGCGGTCAGCCGCAAACTGCAGACGGATGAATTCCAGTCCGCAGAAAGAATCGATATCGGCTTCGGCTGCGACGTCAGCGAACATTTCTCCAGCGGAGGCCGCATGACGACGGACTCCGTGAATACTGCGTTCACGAACTTTCACGCCTGCGGCAGCCAGCTTGATAAGTCCCTTAAGGAACCGGCCGACCGTCGTGTCAGCACCGGAAACACGCCAAAGGCGTTCCCATTCTTCGTGAGCTTCCCAGTAAAAACCGAGGTTAAAGTAGTCGAGTCCCAGAAGATAGTTGCGATTGGACGGCCATGTTTCTGTGCTCAATGCACGTGGGCCTTGGCCAGGGGCGTGTTTACGACCGTGACTGTGACCTTTCGGGTCACGAATGGGGTGGGGCATCCCGGAACCGGGATAATACGTGTAGGTTGGGAGCGCTCCGGAAGGATAAAGACGCTCTGGATCGGCTTCTGGTGCCGTAATCATGTGGCTAAGACTCCAATGGCTATGGGTCACGAATCTGGTTGCTCCGCGGAATCGTACGCAGAGGCTTCGCTTTCGAATACACGCGGAACACGTATTCGAGACGACTCCAGGCCCCTGGCGATATCAAAAACTGAACATGCAAACAGTCATTTGCAATGCGAGGTTTCGATTGGGACGAATTTACACCTTTTTCTGCCAATTTCGAGTACTTATTGCTCTGATTGGACCAGATTCCGGATGGTCGCTGCCTTAAGGCAAATTGTTCTGGGTAGTCGGAGTTGTTAACCCATTTGTCGCAAGGTCACAACGGCGAGGAAAAGAGTGCATTTCTTTGATCCACGACTGCAATGAATAACGTCGCGCCTTAAACGAACGGACAGGCGGCAATTCGACATTGCTCGGATGTTCCCCTTGCGTCTAATGTGTGCAAA
>JANOZG010000346.1:0-3976 GCA_031429275.1 Planctomycetota bacterium | reverse complement strand
CGCTGCCCAATGAAGCATGATCAGGTTTTGTGCCGACTATTCCCTCCGGATTGAACCTGCAGCACTGGCTGTGCTCTTTCGCCACTGCAGATGACGACCAGGAGATTGCTGATCAATTGCTCTCGCTGCGAGTCGCTCATGTGCAGGTCGGCAGCCCCAAGGCGAACAACGGCGTCCTTCACAATTTCAACAGCCCCTTCCACAATGGTCTTGCGAGCATCGATCAGAGCCATAGCTTGTTGTCGCATAAGCATCGCTTGCGCGATTTCCGGGGCGTAGGTGAGATCGTTAAGTCGTACGTTCAAGACTCGAATACCGGCCGCATCTACAGCCGTCTGCAATTCCGTGATGAAGGAATTTGTGACCACATCGCTTTCGTGTTTCAAACATGGTTCAGATACATCAGCCGACTCATAAGGAAACTGTGAGCTGCAGCGTTTAATCACCGCGCTGGCCTGGTCTTCGATAAACTTGCGATAGTCTTCGACTTCAAGGGCTGCCTTGTAGGAATCGGAAACTCGAAACACGACAATTGCACTAATCTGGATTGGGTTGCCGTTCCGTTCCAGCACCGTCGTGATGGCAATATCGTGCGTCATGTCGCGTGTTGGAATACGATGCAGATTTCGGCCCACTGGATGAATCCAACAAATGCCTTGTTTGCGAAGCGTCGTCACGTATTTACCAAAACGCAGGACCACGATTTCTTCTCGCGGATTAACGATGACGAAACCGAACAGAAGAGCCATTCCGAATGTGACGATCGTTACAAACACCACAAGGAACTGTTCCAATGCCCCCTGATTCTGCCTGATTTCGTTATCTTCGATACTCTTCATCGCTATGACCCTTTGTTTTCGTGATGCGGAAATCTCACGCTCTTTTGACGTGTGTCTCAGACCTGCGTGATTCTCTAGACTTAGAGGCTATCTGGGAATAGAACGAATAGTTTTGCACGAATACGATTCAGATCACCCGCCTGAAACCTCAACGTTACTGCTTGAAACCGCAGAAATACGGACAAAACAGCCGTGTTAAACTGGGGTAAATAACTTCGGAGCCCAGTGTTTTCTGCGAGATCTTTTTCAGATAGCCTCTAGTGAATTCAAACACGCTCGGTGCGAGTATCCTGTGAATAAAACGCCTCCACAAATCCAGCGGATCACAGAATTCTGCCGAAGCATGACGAAAACGGAAATTGTTTCAATCTACCCAACTCTGGCCTCCGCGCGAGCTCCGGTCTGTCGGTGAACCAATGTTCGAAGACGCAGGTTCGGCCGCGAGGATTGAATCGCCATCAGGACGCAAGTGGCTCGCATTTCGAAGCAGAGGCTCAGGCTAAGTTTCAGCACAAATCCCCTGCCAAAGTTGGCTTTCGGCAGGATCTGCAAAGAATCCATCCAGTTGCAATGTCTTCGCTGGCAGTTGCTGCCGATAAGAATTTTTTCATCAGAATTAGGCTCATCCTCGCTCTTGTGAATTCTTCCACGGAGTGATACCTCTCCCATTGATGTCAGATTTCAGTTCGAAAATCCGGCGTGCCGTGAGTTTGAAACAACGTCTGTTGACGCTGTTACTGGGCACCGGAATCGTAATGGTGTTTGGCATTGCTGCCAGTCTCAAGCCCGATTCAAGGGGATTTGGGACGCACCAGCAGCTTGGTTTACCACCCTGTACATTTCGGTCAATGACTGGAGTCAATTGTCCGCACTGCGGATTAACGACAAGTTTTAGCTGGTTTGTCAGAGGGCAATTGTGGAAGTCAACGCGCGCCAATCCGGCAGGTGTGATTTTGGCAATCGCCAGTTTAGTGATCTTGTTTTGGACTATCGTTGTCAGTTTCAGCGGTCGGTATGTAATGACCGACGAACCGGGACGCGATCTGTTGGTCGGATTTGGAATCTGGGTTCTGCTGTCCATTGTGATCTGGCTCTACAGACTCTATCGCAACCAAATCTGATCTGATGGCCGTCGAGATGGCATGACTCGTTTGTAAATGGAGTTACGTAACGTGCAATTGCTCAGCCAATCCAGTCAGCGACGCATTTCGCACAATGTGATATTGCTCACGCTGTCTGCCATGATCGTACTACCCGGCTGCTCGTTGGGTGTCATGATTGGTAAGATGTTTTTTGACGACCCAAAAATGAAGTCTGTGTTCCGGGAAGCGACAGGCATCGACCTGACAGACGGTGACAAGACGATTCTCGTTGCGTGTTCTACCAGTCATCAGATACTGTCAAAACACCCCGGTGTGCGCATCGACATCGTTGACAAAATGTCGCAAATTCTCGACACACGCAAAATCAAACTTGTGCCGCCGGATGACGTTGCAGCATGGTTTGATGATCATGGCGAATGGGGCGACTTCTCTGAACTGGCCAGCGCTTTTGATGTCGACTACATCATGCATGTCGATTTAAAGACTTTCAACGTCGAAGTTCCTGACAGTCCAAATCTACTGCAGGGCAAGGCTGAGGGGCGTGTCTCCATCATGGAACTGAAGATGGTGGGGAAGAACAAGGATAAGAAAAAGGCATCTACGGTCGTTGAACGATCATTTAAGGTAATGTTCCCCACCACTTACCCGATTCCGCGTGAAACTCGGTCGGAAGAAATGTTTACAGGGGACTTTCTGAATCGCATTTCCGCACAGCTTGCACGAATGCTATACGACCATCGTCCGAGCGAAATTGAACTCTAAGCTTCCAAATCTAATCTCAATCGCAGTCGCTATCTGTCGAAGTGACCAATCTAAAAGAGCAGCATGTCTATGAAATCGACGAATCAGAAAAATAGCAGCAACAACGGTTGTGCTCGAGTTAGACTCATGTGCCGCATGTCAATCTTCGCTGCACTGCTCCTCTCGACATCTGGATGCAACTATTTCATTGCGCTGGGGTATCTGATTGGCGGTCCACCGCAAGTGGAGCCAATGTTTGAGCAAGTGACAAAGAAGTCTCTGACGGATAAAGACACTCGTGTAGCAGTCGTCTGTTACGCGTCAGACGATTTGAAATACGAATGCGAAAATATTGATCACATCATTGCTCACCAGGTTACACACCAGCTATCAAACGTCGGAAAAGTGGATGTGGTGCCCAATGATGAGGTGCGAGCGTGGATGATTCAGAATCCTGACTGGGACACTGCGGCCGAAGTCGGTGCGGCGTTCGACGTGAACTACGTTGTCTTTATTGACGTCAGCGAGTTCTCGCTGTACGAACGCGACAGCAATACCCTGTTCCGAGGACGTTGCGAGGCAATTGTCAGTGTGTATGAAATGGAAGCCGATGGTGAAGGAAAAAGCATCTTCTCTCATGACCTGAACAGTCAGTATCCCATACAAATCCCGCGTTCCGCTACGGATGTGAGCTATGACACGTTTCGTATGGAATACTTCTCACGCCTCAGCGATGAAATCGGCCGTCTGTTCTATCCGTACCTCAATGGCGACGACATCGCCAATGCCACATAAGTGACACATTCATGTCTAAGAATCGATGGCAAACCGGGGCTACACGAATGCTCGGAATTCAAATAACGAAAACAGAAAATGCACGAACAGAACAAACAGAGTTGCCCATAGAATTGTGCGAGTTACCCCAAGGCTGATTTCCGATCCAGAAAGTTTGGGCGTCACTCCACATCTCCACGAAATCATTGCTACTCCAAGGCCGCAGCAAATCAACTTTGCAAAAAGCCATGCAGTGCCGCGATATAAGATCGACGCTGGCTGGCTTAGCTCCTTATGAAAATGAGCGTCCCAGAATGCGACGCCTAGATCCGGGTGGCTTATAAGAAATGCAAACGCCGCCGTGACAGCCGCAACAGCGTAGCTCAGCAACGCAAGAAATGGCATCCCGAACAAAAATGCATAGAGTATCGGAGTACGCAGGGAACGAGTCGGATTCATACCGAAGGTCTTCATGGCGTCCAGCTGATTCCCATAGACCTTGCTTCCAACGTCAGCCGC
>JANOZG010000345.1:0-1605 GCA_031429275.1 Planctomycetota bacterium | reverse complement strand
CCGCAGCGCTTTCGCGGCACTGACACGGGTCATGTAGGGCGCGCTGGCTGACTTTGACAAAACCACTTCGGGGACTGTCGAGGTCTTTGATCAAACAAATCACTGATTGTGGGCGAATGGTTTCGATTCGCACTTCCGGTTGAGGAAATTCCGATCAGCAGTCCAACAAATCCCGCCACGAATGGGATTATTGCTCCTCCCGCGAGATTGGCCTCATGGAAGTCCTGGACCGCATTCCCCTGATACACTCCGAAGATGATCTGGACCAAACCCACACTCGCGACAACGGCATAGCCCAGAATCACAATCAGCGGCATCGCCCAGCCTTTCAATCGCCATTCGTACCAGAACTGAGCTGCCGCTGGTGACTGAAACGGCCGCGCGATGATCGGCGATTTTGTTGCAAACGATTCCCATGTTCGCACGATCCACTTCCAGCCACCCAGCGATGGCATCGGCTCGCCGCATCGGTCGCGGTCGATCGCTGCGATGGTCACGAGGTATGCGATCGCTGTGACGCTTGCCAGTGTTGCGATTTCCAAAGGCGTGACGTCGGTCCAGTAATGTGTGGGTGGTTTGAACCATCCACCGAATCGTGAATGCAGCCACGCAAATAAAATGAACGCCGGAGAAAAGGCCAGAGTGAAACTCGTCGTCGTTTTATGGGAAACGGAAGTCAGCACCTGCATGGAAGCCCACGCTGCGATGGAAAACAGCGATGGCCCCAAAATGGGCCAGTTCACGTGATACATAGTGCGATACATCCAGCCGGCAACAGCGATCTGAATTGCAAGCAGGATGCCTGCCGGAAACATGTGCCATGCCACTAACGCTGCCGTTGAAATTGGCTTCGTATAGAGCCTGGACATGGGCCCCTGACCGGCAAGGTTTCCGCCTCCGAATGAGAACATCATCAGAGGCAGTAATACAATGTACAGCGTCAGAATTTCGGTGTCATTGGGATCGATGTTGTATGGATTGAGCGCTGAGAATATAAGCATGGGCATGATGTTACCGGCCATGAATAACGCCAGAATCCACCAGCGACCGTGCGAGAAGGTTTCCCACATCAGGGCTTGAGGTATTGAACGCATTTTGCTGACTCCTACTGAATCCGCGACACAAAAATTTCGTCCAGCGTCAACGCCGAATCGTCTACAATCGTCGCACCGATCGCTTCGGCAGCACGTCGCAGTTGTGCCGATTCGCCGCTGCACACGTACGTCCATTCAACTCCGCCGCCTTCGCACGCCAGCGTCCCCACCAGCGCCGGAGCCTGCGACATCGCCTGCTGAAATCGCAACGTCATTTTCCGATGCGAATCTTTTATTTCATCCATCGACGCCGTCAGCACAATCCGTCCCTGATGAATGATGGCCACGCGATCTGCCACACGTTCCACTTCATCCAGCAGGTGCGATGAAAAGAAAACCGAGCGACCTTCATCGGCAATCGTCCGAATAATGGCCCCCAGAATATCTCGACGAACAACAGGATCCAGACCCGACGATGGCTCATCCAGCACGAGCAAATCAGGACGATGTGCTAATGCAACCAGCAATCCGGCGCGGGCTCGCTGACCACGCGAGAGACTCTTCACTTTCG
>JANOZG010000344.1:0-11565 GCA_031429275.1 Planctomycetota bacterium | reverse complement strand
AGATTTGTGAACATCTGCCCCGCCTTGCGGCGCGAGCTCATAAGTATGCGCTGGTGCGAAGCTTGTCGCACAAAGACAACAATCATCTGATGTCCACGCATCATGTGCTCACGGGACACGTGCAGCCGGGAGCATTCTTTGACAAGGTCGCATCACGCGATGACTGGCCAAATTATTCGGCCGGTTGTGAATACCTGCGACCGCGCAGCGATGGAATTCCGAGCGGCGTGAATCTGCCAACGTTCCTGATGTCCGCTCCGCTTACGTGGCCGGGTCAACACGCGGGTTTTCTGGGGCCGAAATATGATCCGTGGCAGATCGTTGGCGATCCAAACAGTCCGCAGTTTCGAGTCGATGCACTAACCCTTTCGCAGGGAATTGATGCGACACGTCTTGACCAGCGTCGTGGTTTGCTGAAGTCTCTCGATCAAAAGACGAGCGTTGCTTCCGATATTGGTGCGTTTCGGATGACCGAAGATCAGCGACTAGCGTTCACAATGCTGTCGTCTGGCCAGCTTTCGCAGGCGTTTGAGTTACAACGAGAACCCGACAGCGTGCGTGACACTTATGGCCGTCACGCTTTCGGGCAGTCGCTGTTGTTGGCGCGCCGTCTTGTTGAGGCGGGTGTTCCAATTGTCCAGGCTAACATGGGACCGGTACAGAATTGGGATCACCATCAGGCGATCTTCACGACTTTAAAAGGACGTATGCTGACGCCGCTTGATCAAGCAGTCTCCGCATTGCTGGATGATCTGGATGCGAGTGGATTGCTTAACGACACGATGGTCATGGTGCTTGGTGAGTTTGGTCGCACGCCGAAGATCAACAAAGAATCGGGCCGCGATCACTGGGGTCCCTGTTTCACTGGTCTGTTTGCGGGCGCCGGCGTGCTGGGTGGAAAAATTATAGGCCAGTCTGATGAGATCGGTGCGTATCCAGTAACAACGCCGTACTCTCCCGACGATATCGGAGCGACTGTTTACACGGCGCTCGGAATTGATCCACATTCCGTTGTCCATGATCGTATTAACCGCCCTGTACATTTGAATCAGGGAAATGTGATCAATGCCTTGTACAGCGATGTCACGGCGTAAACAACATCTCTCTTTAGGCCGCTTGGATTTGTACGGCAAGCAGAGTCGTTTGCCGATCGATTGAGCAGACACGCCTTGTCTCTCGATTCACGCACGTGCAGTGTTCAGTCTTCGTGTGGGTGTTCATTCCCCCACGGAACAAACGCGAAAACCAACTGGATTGGCCGATTCCATTCCTGATCGGTCATTATTGATCAACCGGTACGCGACTTGCTTATTCGTGCAACGAGTCGTGCTGTTTTCGAAGGACGAGAGCTGCAACAGGCTGGATCAATTCACGTACAGAAGGATGAAGATCTCATGAGTGCTGGTTATCTGATCGACATGGATGGTGTGATCTATCGAGGTTCTGAACTTATTCCCGGCGCGCGGCAGTTTATTGGCAAACTGCTGGACGAGGATATTCCGTTCTTATTCCTCACCAACAACAGCCAGCGCAGTCGACGTGATGTTGCGACGAAACTGAATCGTATGGGGATACCCATACAGGAGAAACATGTCTTCACATGCGCTATGGCAACCGCGCGATTTCTCGCTCGGCAACTTCCGAACGGAACGGCATTTGTAATCGGTGAAAGCGGTCTGATGAATGCCCTGCACAGCAACGGATATTCGATCGTCGATTCGCATGCGGACTACGTAGTTGTAGGAGAAGGACGTACGCTGTCGTTTGAGCTGGTCGAGCGAGCTGTTCAATTGATTCTGGAGGGTGCAAAGCTGATTGCGACCAACCTTGATCCGAATTGCCCGACGCAGACCGGAACACGACCTGGTTGCGGTGCAGTGGTCGCGTTGCTCGAAAAGGCAACGGGGGTCAAGGCTTTCAGCGTTGGCAAGCCGAGCCCTGTCATGATGCGAGCGGCGCGAAAGGAATTGGGCCTGGAAGCTGCCGAAACAACAATGATCGGTGATACAATGGATACCGATATTCTGGGCGGCGTGCAGTTAGGCTATCGCACCGTATTGGTGCTGTCGGGTTCGACCAGACGAGACGACCTGAAGGATTTCGCTTATCGGCCGGATCTGATCGTCGATTCCATTGCAGATCTGCTGCAACCTTCGCCGGCAGTTCAACGCGTATTGAGCGATTTGGCGCCGGCGGAGTCGCTGCTCGTGGGTTAAGTTCAGCAAAACGAAAACCCGGACCATATTGGTCCGGGTTTTCAAAGTTTCCAGAGGCGCAGGACGCCTCTGATTTCATTCCCATCTTACTGAATCGAAAAGCCTTTCAGGTGGCTGTTCGTTTTGGCGTACTCGTCGAGTTTCGCCTTATAGTCCAGTGTCGGGTCGGTGACTCGAAAACTGCACACCTGATTTTCGTGATCAGTCTTGATGTCGGAAATGCCGTCAATTTTTGTCAGATCGCTTCGCACGGAAGCGGCACAGCCACCTCAGACCATATTCGGCACACTGAGAGAAACCAGAATCGTATCCGCTCCGGCAGGAGCTTCTGGTGGGGTGGACTCGGGAGTTGACTGGCCAACCACGGCCGTTTCGGCCGCGGGAGCCGCAGGAGCAGCTATCGATGGAGGTGGAGAATTCACGGATACAGTTTCCGATTCTTCAGCGCACCCCATGAAAGTCGCCATGACCCCGGCGGTCATCAGCACTGGTACAATTTTCTTCACGATCATTCTCCAAAAGGAACTTACAACACAAATTTGGTTGTGAGGCATCATCGATCAGGGGCTTACCCGACGTTTGATGCACGACACCAACCCGACACGCAAGGGAGACACGCGTTCTCGCTTGCGTGCTGAGTTGCTGGTCGTCGCAATCCTATATCAAACGCGTGCTGAATTTACGCGAGCGGGGAACGAGAGTCCCCTGATTCTGCGAGAGGCCAGCAATCAGGGGATTCACATCCCCATCTCGCCGAATCCACACCTCGATTTCGGCCGCCCGCAGAATAACTCACAGTGAGGCGGGAAGATAGTGAAAGTTCCGGGACAAGCGATTCCTAATGGCAAAGTCCTGCTCGGCACACAGGATCTACTTCAATTGTCCCAATTCTGTCGCTGACAATGCTCGATTAAAGACCGCGATTTCATCCAGCCGACCTTCCCAGTTATCGGCATTGTCGCTGCGGCCACCTAAGAAGAATTGGTTGAGATGGCGTGGCGACGAGGAGATACCGAGTTGTTGAATTTCCGGTTCCGGATTTCCGTTGAGATAGACGGAAACTTTGTCGCGTTCCCGGACGAGCACAACGTGATTCCAAGTCCAGCGGTCAATGGTCGTTTTGCCACCGAAGACGCTGGATTTAATCCCGTCGCCGTGCTGGAAAATCAAATGGCCGGGAGTTGTCGCGGTGCCTCCAATACCAAGGTGATCGCCGTGTGATCCGGTGCCGTGGTTGGCGTCGCGAGACAACAGCCAGCCTGAGGTGCCTCGGCCTTCGTTGGGCATGCCGTTCCAGAGCCACATCGAAATTGAGTACTCTTCTTTCAGTTCAGGCAACCGAGCACTCATTCTTCCGCCAGCGAAATGAGCGCAGCGATTGGTTTCGGAATGACGGCAGAATATTTCGGACTTCGGACCGTCGAGGAAGAACACAACACCCGATTCATAGAGAGCGTCATGATGCTGCGTTGATGAATCGACAGCGTGCGAACCGGCCATTTCATCCATCCGCCACCACGCGATCGGTTTGAGGGCGGCGACAGTTTCCGCAGCGGGACCGCGAGATTGCACGAACGGTCGGCGAGGCTTTCCGGTGACTTCTTCCAGCATCTCGAGATCGGCTTCGACAATTCTTGGTTCGGCCGTGACTTCAAGGCCGGCGGAGCGAGCGGCCCATGTGTTGTAACCACCAAGAACATGCTGTTCCGGCGGCGGGATATAGCCGTCACCACCGTTGGCAAGTTCTATTACCATGGTTTGTTCTAACGGTGATTGATGTTTCAGCTTAAGTCCCGTGAGAGCATAGGTTTCATTCGGGGTTGTCGCGATGGCGATATCGCCGATGCAAATTGCCTGCACGACAATTTCTGTGGATTGCAACTTGTGCAGAATTACTTGCTCGCGAGCGTAAACTTCCTCGGTGGACTGTGGCGGTTTTTCACCCAGCGCGGCCACGATGCGTTCGCTCCATTCAAGCCGCTGTCGGTCGGGAACTCGATACTTCATCGGCAATCGCCGCTCTACCATGTTGAGCAACGAAGTGGGTGCGTACGAAATTGAAGTGAATGCTTCCAGAGCGATTTTCAGCAGACCGTCTGTGTATTCGGTCACCGTCGGACTTTGCAAGGGCGCGTCGGCTGGCACTTTGTAGTCGCGTCTCCAAATGTCTCCGCTGCAACCGTGCGACATGATTGCCACAAAGGGAGGCAAGTCTGAATTGGCTGCGACGGGGGATGCGGCTTGGGACGACACCTGCTCCTGAAATCCGTTGCAGAAAAGTCCGAAGTAGTCAGGATGTAACGCTTCGACGCCTGAAAAATAGTGCATAGAAAAATTTGCCAGCGCAGCAATGGGACGACCGTTCGGTGATTTGAACGCGATGATGGACAAGTCGGGATCTTCCGGCCCGGATTCACCAGTAACGTTGTCGAGATTCGCACCGGCATGCATGTTGGCTCGCATCGTCGGATTACCAAATGGATCGATCTGAATGCGGTCGGGGCGGATAATCCACCGGCGCAGGGCGGTATAATCGGCGGCGTTGCGAACGGCCCAGCCAACTTCCGCAGGTTCCAGATGTGACTCTGCCTTCTCAATCGCATCGGCAAGTCGCTCTCGCAGATAGACAACGTAATTCTCGTCCATCTCTGTTCCGAGACAGGCCATGGACGATGGAGCTGTGTGTGTATGGGTGGCCGAAATCAGCATTCGGTCTGGTTTAATTTTTGTGCGTTGAGCTGCGATGTGCTTGGCATCATCTAATGTCACTCGCCCGATCATACAGCTATCGACAACAACAATTGCGATTCGTTCCGGGCCGTTGTCCAGAACGATCGCCCGAGCATACAACGGGGCTACAACTTTGTCGGCCGTACGACTGGTCATGCCGCCGTTCACAAGGACTGGAAACTGCGACGGAGAGATATCAACAATGGCCGCTCCAGCTTTGAGTTCGGCCTGAGCGGCAGGTGCCAGCGTGCTGACGACACCAATGCAAAGTGCCAGGTTTCGGACGATTTGCATGGAAAGTGTCTCCTTTGTGGTATCGAGCTATTCCGACGTATTCGCCGCCAACAGCAAACAATGTTAGCCGCACGGCAATACACTTTCCAACAACACGACATCAACCGTGTTGGCATTTTTCGTTGGAGCCAGTTTCTACTTGTGCTGCCTTATTCTTGCCAACGATGGTCCTCGGCCAGTTTTTGAGTAAACGACATGACGTCTTGCGATTCTGGCGTCGTGGTGACCTTGCTTCTGAATGCCGCAAGGGCGACCAGCTCCTGTGGTGAGATCGTTCGTGTCAGATTCAAAACGTCCGGCCATTGAGTTGCGTCATTGGCGGTGCTGCCGAGTTTTAGTGTTGGTGGCGGGGTCTCAAAGAGCGTAGCGAGCAGAACTAGCTGTCCAAAGTGCTGGTTGAAAAATGGCTGTTCGCCTTCGACTTTTGGAGGATTTTTTAAGGAGGGACAAACGTGCCTTAAAATCTGGATGGCACGGCGAATATCCCAGATCCGTTCAGCGTCTGCGGTCGTGCCAATCAGTTGAAATCGACGGCGAATCTGTCGCTGCTTTGCTTCATTACCGCGCCATGTATGCGGTCCGACGCCGCGAGGCGTGAATGCCACGAAACATTGAGATTCCGCGGGAGATGAGTCGCCAGGAGATGTTTGTTTAAACGCATATGCAAAATCGCCATCAGTGACGAACATCGTGGCATCACTGATCGTCTCAAGCGTCTGTGCTTTCGTCATCAACACTTCGAGATAAGACGCCACGTGCGGTTCACTTTCAAAGTGTATGCGGATTCGTTGCAATTCTTCGGGGTGCGATACACTGAGTTGACCCGCCGGAAGTGTCTCAATCCGCGTCTCAGTGGATGGTTTCCAGTCAGGATCATTGTCCGGCCACTCTCGAAAACATCGCTGTCGGAGTTTTGAAATGCGGTCGTCGTACCAGGCTTTTGGGTCTTTCAGGACGTCTTCGATGGACGGCAACTCTGCCGAAGGCACAAATGTCTGATCAATCTTTGTGTTGAGCTCATCGCTTGGCAGCTGAGCAAACACTTTCAGTTGTTCAGGTTCAAAGAATTTCGTGGCAGTTTTTTCAATCATCGAAGTATCTTGTTTGAAGAAGCGATTGAACCAGCGAAATGCGTGGATGTGCAGTTCCTGAGTATCCGCGTGCGGGCCTTCGGTAATCTGCAGGCCAAGTTTGTCTTCGGCGTCGTAAAGCTTATAGATATGCCGTACCTGACGATGGATGTCGATGACGCCTTCGAGTGGAAAAATCGTGTCCTTGTCCGTGTTGGAAATCAGCAGCGGTCGAGGAGCCACCAATGCCGCTGCTTTGGCAAAGTCCCAACGAAATGTATTGACCATATACATGCAGTCGCAATGGCCTTCTACGCAGCCATTGACGACATGATCTCTCAGCGATGTAATGCCCGCCACCGGCACAGCACGCTGAATGCGATCATCCAGTGCCGCGATCCACCAGCTGTAAGCTCCGCCGCCAGAACGACCAGTCACGCCAAGGCGACTTGCATCCACTTCCGGTCGTGACTCAAGGTAATCCAGCGCACGAATGCAATTCCATGCTTCGACACCAGCTGGCGTGTAGCCTCGTGAATTCCACCACCACCGGTCCAGGTTGTATGTGCCATGGTGGAACCCTTCGATTTCGCCAAGCTGCAATGTATCGATAGTCAGGCATGCATATCCGTTGCGGGCAAACCATGCACCGTGATATTGATAGTGCGTCTTGTTGCCAAAACTGACGTCGTCTTTTTTCACTTTTCCGTGTCCGCAAACGTAAAGAATGGTCGGCAGCGGGCCATCAATCTTTCGAGGCAGATATAGATTGCCCGTCACGTACAATCCCGGCAACGACTGGAAATGAACTCTCTCGACGATGAACTCTGTTTCTTCGGTAGTTGCGGTGGTCTCGCTTTGCAACGGAGATTTCTCGGGACGAGGACTCAGGCCGAGCATGTCGAATAACTCTTCACGCAGAGCGGGTTTGGCCGCTTGCCAGTCGGCGAGCGTTTTGAACCGAGTCAGCTCATTTTGCCTTTCAAGGCTGCTGACCTGTGCTTCAAAATATGCGGCGAGTTCCGGGTTTTCGCTAAGCGACCGATCCTGCGCATGCGATTCGATCGCTGTGGCAATGACAATCGAAACCAGCAGAAACGAAATGATCCAGTGCCCTGCTCTATTCATTTTCAGGTTCCTATGAGTCTGCGCCAATTCGTGCGGGTTCGCTGCGAGTTTCTGCTTCGGAAGTGTCGGCGAAGATGCTTTCTGTGATCACTTTGTCGGTGATCTCGGTTAGATATTCCTCCAGGACTTTGCTGAGTTCAACGAATTCCGGCCACAAGGTTTCATCAACGAATTTTGGCGACACATTCACCATGACTGTCGTGTGTCGCTGCTTTGGATAACGATAAGGTTTCAGCCCGTACCTTCGCAGCAATGCGACGAAGAGCTTTCTGGACCACATGTCGCCCATCGTGAATTTGTATTGAATCGGCGGAGCGACAATCTCAACCGATTTCAGCTTTTCGCGGATCTTTTCAATCGCAACCGAGGCAGCCGTGCGTTCTCCTTCGAAGTTCGTCCCCGAAAAGACGGCTTCGAGCTTTCGAAGTTTGTCGATTAGTTTTGCGTAGTCTGTCATTGTCGTGTTGCCTGCCGTTTTTTTCTCAACGAATCGCAATTGCTGAAGTCTGATCGGCAGATTGCGGCTAACAGATTTATTCTGTGAACGGTCGAAATTGCGGTGTAGTTTCGGCGAGCGGGGGATGTTAATCCCCTGATTGTTGGCCTCACGAAGAATCAGGGGACTCACGTCCCCCGCTCGCCTAAATTCAGCCCGCGCCGAGTATAATGAGAAAATTAATCATTCGTAAGCCAGTAAAACGCCTCCGGTAGCCAATTGCTGTCCCACGAATGTTCTCGCACCGAGCCTTCGATCCATGTATTCGAGATTTCAAGCGATTCAAGATGTGACTCTATTTTTTCATGTTCCGACTGAAAGTTGCCCTGCCCAGTCAGAAATAAGCGAGACGGTACATTTCTAAGTTCTTCAGCCGGTTGTTCGAGCAGGCTGCTGATTTGATACTTTCGAAAGTTTTCGACAGTCCCAAAAATCGGCCCGGAGCCGTATTTGCCGGGGGCATCCATCATCATTGGTGCATCGAACGCAGCAGCTCGATGGAAGATGTCCGGATGACGCAACAGCAGGCTCCATGCTCCCCAGCCGGATTTGCTGAAACCTACAAGCAGTCGGCCTTCGCGGTCATTGCGGACCGGACAGTGCTTTTCCACAAGTGGCAGAACATTATGCAACAGATAGGCTTCCTGTTGCAACTGCGGATTTTCAGGATGGTCAGCGTACCATGGGAGATCAGAAAACGTGGGGAACACACAAGCGACGTTGTGCTTATTGTGAAGATCGTGCTCCTGGATCTCAGCGAGAGCGTTGCCCCAGCGACTGCCTTCGGCAGCTTCCACTGGCAGCACGTAGATGACCTGCAGTTGCGGCCCTTCTTTCGGGACAAGATCCGGCAAAAGGATTCGCACAGTGGTCTCAGAAGCCTGTCGCGCGGATTTCAATCGGTGCAGTATGGGCTCTGATGCGCAAATGAAATGTCCCGGCGTCAGAATTGACAGCAACGCAATCGATTGCAGTAGACGTTTAATCATGAACTACTCTCTGAATCAGCAAGCAGTGGCGTATCAGGTACATCTTTGCGATCCAACTATATTTCGGCCAGAAGTTGTTGCTGCCAGGCCAATTCTGTGACGACGCCGTAAGAATACGAATATCTACTGAACTCGCGCGAATTCAATCTGCAGCGGTGTTGGGTCTGGATTCGAGTCAGATGTTGGCGGCATGATCGTCTGCTGTACTGCCAGACGGCCCACAATGTGAAGCGGAGAATCAAACCAGTTGCTGAGTGATGTGAGTGCATCAGCGGGGACTGGTTGGCTTTCGGTTCTCGAACGGTGACGGGAGATGACGACGATGTTGAATGTCGTATTCGCTGGAATGTTGGCGGTCCATTTTCCGCTAGTGTCAGTTTGCGAGACGCAGCCTCCAAGTGTGTTTAATGCGGCTTCGATTGCCTGACGGGCCCTTGAGTCAGTGGCCTCGCGCAATGGTCGAGCGTCGAGCCGTAAGCGTGTTGTGTTCTCCGACGGAAGCAACAACACAGTGGCACCGGCGTCGGCAGTCGTGCTTCCGGAATCATCAACATAACTGACGAAGCCGTTGATTCGTCTTTCGTCTTCATTTGGGGCGGGGATCGTAGCTGCAGGAATGGCTTTAATAGCCTTGGTTGTGGGTTCTGAAGTGTTTAGTGGACCATGCGATTTCCAAAATGTCCCGAGCAATAATCCAATGGCAAATGCCGGCAATGCAAACATCAGCGGCAGCAGTTGGGATCGCTTTGACGCCGATTCCAGATTCGCATGTCCATCTCGGCTTGTGGCTGACGGAGTCTCATGAGTTACGTCTGCCAGTTCCTGAAGTGCCGAATCCAAATCGCGTGGACTATATTTTATGGCTGATTTCGAAACCGCTGAGCCGTGTGCTGGGTTTGATTCAATAGCATCCGTTTCGAGTTGTTCGTCAAGAATCAAAGGTTCGGCGTTTTCAAAGTGAGCCATCTTCGTCAATGCGGAGCGAACGTCTTTCTGTGTGGCACCGGTGCCATGATTCGTATGAGTATTTGCGAGGGGGACGATTCGCATTGTGTCGCGATCGATGCCAGCACTGGAACTCGAGTCGGGCGTTGAACTTCGCGGAACCGGAGATTTACGCTCGCGTGGAACAGCTTTGGAACGAGGTAGCGAGCCGGCGTCTGTGGTCGTCTGATCGCCGAGTGCCGACAGTTCCTGCAGTGCATTAAGAAGCCCCGCGTCTCTATCTGGTTGCTGTTTTGGTTCTGTCCTTTTTGCGACGCCGCCTTCGGTCGGGACATCCACAGATCGACCGCAGGCTGGACAATCGACAATCGCGCCACCTTTAGTCGTAGAGATGCCAAGCAACTGCTGACAATGCGGACAACGAAATTTGATGGCCATTTAAACCTGCTTTCCGAGAATTAATCGGTAAATGGCTTAGGCACATGGTAGCGTTTGAGTTTTCGATCAAGCGTGGATCGTTCGATGCCAAGGATCTGCGAGGCTTTTGATTTATTCCAGCCCGTATGCTCCAGCGTTGCGAGAATGTGTTCCTGCTCCACATCCGCCATCGACAATTCGCGGTATTCACCCGTTGAAACTCGCTCCGCTGCTGGTGCCGAGGCACGGCTTCCAAGACTCGAAAGCTGAATATCGCTGGCTCGGACCATTTCGTTCCGGCACAGAATCACGGTACGTTCAATCGTGTTCTGGAGTTCGCGCACATTACCTGGCCAGTTGTAGTCTCGGAGCAGTTCCATCGCATCATCGGTGAAGCCCTTGATGACGCGACCTGTCTTCAGTACGAACTTCTTTAGAAATGCTTTCGCGAGCAGTTCGATGTCGTCACGGCGTTCCCGCAACGGACTTGCCGTGATCTCCGCAACCTGCAAACGGAAGTAAAGGTCTTTGCGAAAGTCTCCGTCTTCAACAGCTTCTTCGAGATCGCGATTTGTCGCTGCGACAATTCGCACATTGACCTGAATCGGTTTGCGACCGCCAATACGTTCGAAGGCATAGCCTTCCAGAACGCGCAAAAACTTGGCCTGTATCGAAGGACTCATTTCACCCACTTCGTCGAGGAATAACGTCCCGCCGTCGGCTTGTTCAAAGCGTCCGATCTTGCGATCAACGGCACCCGTGAATGCGCCTTTTTCGTGGCCGAACAGTTCGCTTTCGAGCAGACTTTCGTTCAGGGCTGCACAGTTGACACAGACGAAAGGCCCATTGGAACGCGGGCTTTGCTGGTGGATACTTCGTGCGATCAGTTCCTTGCCGCAGCCGCTTTCTCCACGAATGAGCACATTGGCATGAGTCTCAGCAATCAGTCCGATTCGTTCCTTGAGTTCCGTCATGCTGCTGGTTTCGCCAATCAGTGTCTGTTCCTGCGAAAGCTGTGACCGCAGTGACTCGTTCACACTGCGAGCCTGAGCGAGCCCGGTCTGCAGCGAGTCACGTTCCTGGAGCTGCAGCAGTGCGACCCCCAGCTGATTGGCTGCGGCGAGGGTAAATTCAAGATCGTGTTTGTCGAGCGGATTGTCGGGATTGGTCGAGTAAAGATGGATGAGTCCCAGCACCCGATCTGTGGCACTGATTGGCGCACAAATCACGCTGAGGGCTTTCATCTCGCCCAGGCTGTCAAACACTGCCAGCTGCCGGTC
>JANOZG010000343.1:0-2388 GCA_031429275.1 Planctomycetota bacterium | reverse complement strand
GCAAAAGGCGATGATCCTGCTTTGGCCATGATTCCACTTGTAACTGATCGCAACCCTCAAATTGCAATTCGCGCAGTGCAGGTCTTTTCCGCAATGCACGACATCGATCGGTTGCTGACTGTGCTGTTTGAATCGGTTGATGAATCCGTTCATCGATCTGCCATTGATGGGCTTTCCCGGATTATCAATAGCTCATCGTCCGGTCGTCGTGACATCCGACATGCACTGGAAACGCGCCTGCCAATGACAGAAATCGATATGACAATGTTGCTTCTCTCAGGAATTAGTGACGCTGACGCGCGTGATGCCGGTTTTTGCCGGTCCCTTGTCGATCAACTGAACAATGAGCGATTGGCAACGAGAACGCTGGCATTTTATCGAATTCAGAAATATTCAGACGACCGGCTTGGATATCATCCAGAGTCTGAATCTTCGCGTCGGCGAGATGCCATAAAACGCTGGCAAAAATTCCTGGACCGAAATATTGGCAAACTGATTCCTTAGCGGCGGTGGATTTTGTAACTTAGGCATGCTTGGTCATGTTCATAAAGATGTCTCTGCACGAGATTGTCACCGCACGCATGCGTTTGCTTTATCTATTGCCTATTCTGCTAATCATCACTGCTGACGCATTCGCGTCTCCGCAGTCCGATGGCAGCGTTGCCGAAAATGAACAATGGCATTTGGGCTATGAATTGTTCCAGATGCTGCTGGAAGAACGCGGCTTGACCGCGGAGCGGTCATGGGACGATGCGTTGTCTGCTCCGGCTACGTCGGTTGTCGTCGTGTGTGGTGATCTGCAGCAGATCCCAACTCGTGATTGGCTTCGAGCTCGCCGGTTCGTTGATCAAGGCGGGGCAATGCTGGTGGCGTCAGAAGGAGGTTTCGATTTGCCTGGCGTTTGCTCGTTCTTTCAAGGAAAGGTGATCACAGGCGATTCGCGTGATATCTATCAGAAGTTCACCGACTGTATTCGAATCCGAAATCTGAATGCCAATGATCCTCTGGCCAAAGGTGTTGGGGAGCTCGTTGTGAATCGAACGGGCTGGCTTTCTGAGCCTATCGATGATTCGATGAACTGGCAGGTCATTGCCTCCTTGCCGCGTACAACATTGCCACAAGCCAGCAGAGGACAACCGATCATACTGGCTGGCCGCAGAGGCGAACCTCAAGTCGGTGTGATGATTCTCGCTGCCGACGAGAGTCTGTTCACAAACGGAATGTTGTGGCACGGAGATAACGCCGTGTTTGCAATTCAAATCAGCGAAATGCTGTGCAAAAATGAACGTCGCAGCCTGCTGTTCGTTCGTGACGGAAAGCCCCTGCGTGGCTATCTCGAAAGTCCAGCGTTGCAAAATGAAGAACCAAAACAAAAGGAACAGCCGCTCCCGACGTCTCAGGAGAATACACAACCGCCGGAGCCGGACTTTGATACAAAACTACAACTTGCAAATGCCGTCATTGACGAGGTTCAGGAATCCAATCTGATCAATGAACTCCTCCGCGATCGACCTAGACAGGCCAGACCATTGGCCTATTTAAAAACGGTACTCATGATCCTGTTGACTCTTGCCACGCTGTTCGTGCTTTGGCGATTGTTGCAGAGTCCGCAGAAACTGAATGCAGAGCCGCGAAACAGGTTCATGCAATCTGTTTTCGGTGTCATGACAGCACGACAGGTTGCCAACTCAGAATTCGGTAACGCTATTGTCATTCTGGCCAAAGACCTTTGCACGGAATTGACGGGTTCACGAATCGAGACGGATTGGATCACGTGCCTTTCAGATCGCCCCGGGGCGCCAGCCAGAAATCTGAACATCGCACAGCGGCGCGAATTGACAGAAATTCTGGGTTTAGCATTGAGAGGAGCGACGATTCATATACCACGACGCCGGTTTCAGTCACTTGGACGATCCATAAAAGAGCTACGCGATATTCATCGTGCAACTCCAATTGTTGAGCTTGTCAGCACCTGACAAGGGCTGACAAGCCCGTGGCCCAAAGGAGCCGCCTGGATAGCTGTCATCAGCCGCTCACGTTGGTCGCCTCCTGAAAAATGCGTGCACCGTGCTCGCATGATTCGGAGTAAGACTCTGATCTGAGCGACGCTGCGCAGAGCATTCAAAAGCGAGACGCCGTTTCTTCAGAAACTCATAATTCGGCCGCTATTGCTTCCAACCCGAAGCCGTCATCTAACGAGTCTCGTCAGGGGAGGATTGATTGACTTCTGTAAGCGGAGAAGGCAAATGGTAGCCTTTGCGATTAATGCGAATTCGGTACAAGCTGGAACCGGCCGTGATGTATAGCAAATTGATATCTTTACCCCGACCGAATCCGACATTGGTAGGAACTTCGGTGGGAATATATGCCAGTTCTTTCCCATCCGGT
>JANOZG010000342.1:0-2872 GCA_031429275.1 Planctomycetota bacterium | reverse complement strand
CGAGCGGTTCCGGTTCGGGATTCTCGAACAACAACTTATGATGCAGAACCTTGCCGGTTTTCTGTTCAATACAGTAGATAAACTGCTGCTTGCCGTCTTCAGTGGCAGCAGTCAGCCAGATTTTTCCATGCCCAATCACCGGCGCGGAATGGCCAAAGCCTTCCAGTCCCACCTTCCACGCGATATTGGTCTTTGGAGCTTCGGCCCATTCTGTCGGCAGCCCGGCAGCATCCGGTTCAAGCACGTGACTGTTCAGATTCGCCCCCATCCGAGTCGGCCAGTTGAGCCGATCGGATGCTTTTGCTGCGCCAGATCCCAACAGGCAATTGGTCAGGATCATGATGCAGAGCAACCATCTTGACGTCTGACATCTGCCACGTCCGCTCACGGAATTCCCGGAGGAATTGTTTTCCAAGTGTGCTGAAAACGGTAAAACTGAAAGCGTGTCAATTGGCGTCATGGCTGGTGTACTCAGGAGTGCAGATGTAGTCCCGCGAGTGAGTTGAGAGCGGACCGTTAGTCTAGCGATGAACTTTGCCACTGTCTCCCGATTGGCACGATTTCAATCCGAAACCGCAGATACTTACAGAATTGTCGGCGGGGCGTATCGTGATTACAATTCTGCATCCTGACACAAATGCCGAAGTGAAAGCTGATCGTGGATGATTCAAAGCAAGACCTGCTGTTTAATAACTGTGCTGCCTCAGTTCGGATCTTGCTCCCTGCGCTAGTCAAACTGGAACGCGATGCGACATTGCTGAAGCCGGCACCGCTGGCCGGGCGCGAGTGGTTTGAGTTGCTGCGACAAAAATTGATTCCTCAGCTTGGCGAGCAGGCGTTTCTGGTCGTGGCTGTCGTGGGCGGTACGAATATCGGCAAAAGCGTGATTTTTAATCACCTCGCAGGTTCCAGAGCCAGCGCGACCAGTCCGCTTGCGTCCGGAACGAAGCATGCGACGTGTTTAGTCCCTGAAGGCTTCAATGCTCAACACGACTTGAAGTCAGTCTTCCCTGACTTCGAGTTGCACGAATGGTCGGACGCATCGTTAGCCCTTCAAGAATGTGACACCCATCGATTGTTCTGGCGTGTCGCGAAGGAGTTGCCACCGTCATTGCTGGTGCTGGATACTCCCGATATTGACAGTGACGCCAGAGTCAACTGGGTTCGAGCCGATGCTGTTCGTCGGTCGGCAGATGTGCTCATTGCCGTGCTGACTCAACAGAAGTACAACGACGCCGCCGTGAAAGAATTCTTTCGCAAGGCTGGCGATGAAGACAAGGCAGTGCTGGTCGTGTTCAATCAATGCCTGTTACCGGAGGACGAACCATACTGGCCGATCTGGCTCGACACATTCTGCCGCGAAACACACATCAAGCCGGATGCGCTCTATATCACACCGAATGATCGTCGCGCCGCGGAAGATCTTCGACTGCCGTTTTATGAACGACAAATCCCTGTCTCTCCGCCTGCCGCAACGCCGTCGGTGATTGCCGCTGATGCACCAAACAATACTCCTCGAAATCTCGCCGCTGATCTCGCCAAACTGCGATTCCGTGAAATTCGCATGAGAACATTGCTTGGTTCGCTGCATGAGTTGACGCATCCGCAGCGAGGCATTCCTGGATATCTAAGAGAGCTTCGCATGGCCAGTGAAGATCTGGCGCGAACGGCCACGAGGCTCACCACAGACAGCGTTGTGCAGGTCCGCAATTGGCCTTCGCCAGCCAACGCAATGCTGGTGTCGGAGATTCGACAGTGGTGGCAAGCTCATCAAGAAGGCTGGGCCCGCACAATTAACTCGGCTTACAATACAGTGGGATTCGGGCTCCTCTGGCCCCTTCGAGCTGCGCGGCGAGCCTTGCAGGGGGAACCCGATCCTCCGATGGAGGAATATCGAAGTCGCGAATGGTTGGCGGTAATTGGTGTTGTCGAAGAGCTCTTTGACAAGCTGCAATGGATGGCAGATTCCGGAAACGACATCATTCGACCTCGCATTGAAGCCATACTTAACGGTGAGTCAAGGTCTCGGCTGCTCACTCTGCTGAAAGAGCGACACGACGCTATTGATTTCGAAGCAGAACTAACGCAGGTAGTGGATCACGAGATGAAGAACCTGCAAAAAACAAAGCCTGATCTGTTTGGAATGTATCGCCAGCTCAACAATGTTTCGGCGGCAGTCCGACCGATGACCAGCGTGGTTCTGTTTTCCATCGGCTTTGGCCCGGCGGGTGAAATTGTCGCCCCGTTCTTAGGACACGCTGCGGCGTCAGCTGTTGTGCATGTCTTTGCCGATGTGGCCGGCGGTGCAACAGCAGCGATTGCTGGTGAAGCCGCCGTGTCGAACGCCGCCAGTTCCGGTACTGGCATGTTGCAGGCATGGTTTCATCGGCTGCATTCAGCCTTCACGGCGCGCCGAGCAGCCTGGCTGACAAATGTTGTTCATTCTGAGTTACTGGGTGCTTTGCCCGAAGAATTGAATGCTGCAGCGACACTCACGACATCCCACAGCTTCACTGAGGTTCAAAAATGCCTCTCGCACCTCACGGCGATACTCCATTAAGGCGATCGGCAGAAGGACATTTACCTGTTGAGCCTGAGGCGCTAGCCGATTTTTTTTTCGTATCGGCTAGCGCCTCAGGCTCAAGTCGGTAATTTGTTGTTCGCATGCTTACGCACGGAATAAGTAGTCCCCACAAATACGCCTTATTTTTACGCTCGCGTTCAAGAATCGCTCGAAATCTGGGTGGCAACATTGAAGCAACATGCTAGTTTCAAGGAAAGAGGGAACATGTTCAGCTTGCCACACCTCGTGTTCGCCTGAAAATAGTGCACACAAGCCATTTATTGCCTATAATTTAGTCACTAATGGCGT
>JANOZG010000341.1:0-7880 GCA_031429275.1 Planctomycetota bacterium | reverse complement strand
CAAGAATCCGTCGGTTTTCACCGGCGGCTTAATGGCTGCTCGACTATTTCTATTTGATCGAAGAGCAAATTCGATCGACCCGGCGTCTGCTTCCCCGGTCTTTCAGCGGCGAACTTCCTCGATTGGCGAACCGGGTCCATGCGGACTATCCACGAGTCTATGATATCGCTCTGGAATTGATCACACACACGGACGGACGAATAGACGCCACGAGCCTGACTGGGTTCCTGACGGCCTATCAATCGGTGGTTCCGCTGAAACTTGGCGAGCTTTGGGCTTTGCCTCTGATGCTGCGACTCGCGTTGATTGAGAATTTACGACGTGTGGCCGTTCGGATTTCTCAGGGACGCTGCGATCGCGATCAGGCCAGCGACTGGGCTGAGCAAATGATTCGCACGGTCGAACAGAAGCCCACCGATCTGGTTCTCGTGCTGGCCGATATGGCAAGGGAAAATCCTCCATTGTCCGGAGCGTTTCTGGCTGAACTGACTCGTCACCTGCAGGGACAGAACCCGAATTTCTCATTCGCCAGCAGTTGGCTGGAACAGCGTCTGGCCGATCAGGGACAGACCACCGAACAATTGATTCTTGCCGAAGGCCAGGCTCAGGCGGCTGATCAGGTGTCCGTTGGGAACAGCATTACCAGTCTAAGATTCCTCGCGGTCAACGACTGGCGAACATTCGTCGCCGATCAGAGTCTTGTCGAACAAACCCTCAGCCGGGACCCCGCAGGCGTTTACGCGGGAATGGACTTCGCAACGCGCGATCGATACCGACATGCCGTCGAAGCGATCTCACGCAGATCGGCGTGTTCGGAATATGACGTGGCTCAACGAGCCGTGCAGTTGTCGCAGGCGGAAGTATTAGTCAAGTCGGATCCACGAACCAACCACGTTGGCTATTTTCTTGTGGATCAGGGGCGACCGGCACTCGAACGTCTTGTCGACATGCGGCTCAACCCCGGTGTCGTGATCGAAAAGTTCCGTCGACGATTTCCGTTCGTGATCTATGCCGTTTCCATGGTGGTGTTCACTGTGGCAATCCTTGCCATTTTGTGGACATGCAGCAAGGGCGAGCGACCAGGAACATTACTGCTTTGGTTACTGGCGATCCCTGTGTTCATGTCGGCCAGTCAACTGGCATTGAGCCTGGTCCACTGGGTGTTGACAACGATCCTGAGCCCCCAGCCGCTGCCGCGCATGGAGTTTCGCAATGGAATTCCAAAGGAACATCGCACGCTGGTCGTTATTCCGACCATGTTGTCCAACTCCGCATCGATTGAGCGATTGCTGGAAGGCCTGGAGATTCGATACCTTGCCAACCGCGAAAGCTGCCTTCACTTTGCACTTCTGACGGACCTTGAGGATGCCGCCAGGGAGAGTCTTCCCGGCGACGCAGCGCTTGTTCAACAGGCGTGCGAAGGCATTGCGGAACTGGCCCGGAAGTATCAGCATGATCGGGCCGACATTTTCTATCTGATGCATCGAAGCCGACGCTGGAATGCTCACGAAAACACATGGATGGGTTATGAACGAAAGCGAGGAAAGCTGGCAGATCTGAACGCAACTCTGCGTGGAGCCACGGGAAGGTTCGCCAACATCGTTGGTGAAAGCGATATTCTGCAACAGGTCCAGTACGTCATCACGCTGGATACGGACACGCAACTCCCTCGTGATTCGGCCTGCGAGATGGTCGCCGCAATGGCTCATCCGCTGAATCGCCCGGTTTTGGACGCAGACGGCAAGCGAGTGATTCATGGATACACGATTCTGCAACCGCGAGTCGGCGTCAGTCTTCCAAGTGCTTATCGATCATGGTTTGTGCGACTGTTTGGCGGTGACCCCGGAGTCGATCCCTACACGCGAGTGGTGTCTGACGTTTATCAGGATTTGTTTGCCGAAGGTTCATTTGTCGGCAAGGGAATTTACGATGTCGATACGTTCGATCGAAGGTGCGGCGATTTCCCCGAAAACCGAATCCTGAGCCATGACCTGTTGGAAAGCTGCTATTGCCGGTCTGCACTTTTGACGGATGTGATTCTTTACGAAGACTATCCGTCCAGCTACACCGCCGATGTAAGCCGTCGGCATCGCTGGATGCGTGGCGACTGGCAGATCGCCGCGTGGCTGATGCCTCGAGTTCGCAACTTTGCATCCGATCGCGTCGGGAATCCGATCTCTTCGTTGTCGCGATGGAAAATTCTGGACAACCTTCGACGCAGCATAGTGCCGATTTCGATGCTGGCGGTATTGCTGCTGACATGGCTGATGGCTCCGGCGACTCTAGCGCTTCAGGCGACCGTGTTCATCGTGCTGACGGTGACTCTGCCATCGATCCTCACGGCGATGAAGGATGTCGCTCTGAAGCCAACTGGTCTTCCGGTGTCAACGCATTTGCTGACAGCTTTAGCCTCGATGGTCCGCCCGTTCGCTCAGTGCCTGTTCACGCTGTTGTTTCTTCCGTATGAAGCCTGGATCAGTCTTGATGCAGTTGTGCGTACGCTGGTTCGAGTTCACTGGACAAAATCAAGACTCCTGGAATGGAAAACGTCGAGCGACAGCGAACGCAGTGCTCGCTCGGATCTAAGGGGCTTCTTTCAAGCCATGCTGGTCGCGCCAATCCTTGCGTCTGTTGTATTCTTATGGCTGATCCTGGTGCGTCCAGAGATTGCCTGGACCGCCGGACCATTGCTGGCGATGTGGTTTGTTTCACCGGCCGTGGCGTGGTGGCTGAGTCGTCCGATTCTGCCAGCACCGGTGAAGCTGACTCAGAAACAGTACGTCTTTCTGCGCCGACTGTCACGCAGGACTTGGCGATACTTTGAGACATTCGTGACGGAGGACGAAAACTGGCTGCCTCCTGACAATGTTCAAATGAATCATGACGAAGTCATCGCTTCTCGAACGAGCCCCACAAATATTGGAATGGCCCTGTTAGCTGATCTCGCGGCGTACGATTTTGGCTACATCTCTGCGGGATGTCTGCTGGATCGCACTCGGAAGACCTTTGGCACGATGTTAAAGATGGAACGCTATCGAGGCCATCTGTTCAACTGGTACGACACACGGACTTTGGTACCCCTTGCCCCTCAGTACGTTTCGACCGTCGACAGCGGAAACCTCGCCGGTCAGCTCTTTGTCCTTGGCAGTGGCTTCCGACAACTCATCGACGCACAGATTATTTCTCGCCGAATCTGCGACGGACTTGCCGACACGCTGGGCATTCCTCTCGATGAAGCAACAGAACCCAGGCGAGCGGGGGACGTGAGTCCGCTGATTCTTCGCGAGGCTCAAAATCAGGGGATTGACATCCCCCGCTCGCCAGGAAACACATCAATTCCGGCCACTCACCGCTTTGATGGAAAGGTGACGCGATGGCTTGAGCAGCAGCTCGAGGAGCTGCAACGATGTCCGTACCGGATTAGCAGCATTCAGTCGCTGTTGGTCAAGCTGATCAAGGACTCCAACGCAGTGGCCGCAGAGCAGTCAGCAGCTCAGCATCCGGAACTCCACTGGTGGATCAGTGCTTTTGAACGTGAATGTTCGGATCACCTTCAGGAACTGCGACGTCTCGCCGCGTGGTCGGTCATTCCGCCTGCTCCGTCCGGTCTTTGGGACGCGGGTTCAGCGGAACAAGTGAATCGACTTGCCAAATTGCGTTCTTTGCTGGAAACGCTGGATGGCGTACCAACGTTGCAGGAATTGGCATGTCTGACGCAGATCTCAGATCCGCTGATCGATGCGATTCAAAGTGACTTCGAGGCCAATGATGTTCCAATGCCAGGCACAACATCGATGGAGAAAAGCAGATGGCTGCAAACACTTAAGCAGGCTCTGACGACATCATCAAAGCTCGCGGCGACAAGAATTCAGAGCCTCGAACAGGTCGCCGACCAGTGTTCCGAATTCGCCGACATGGATTTTGAATTCCTGCACAATAAGTCGCGAGACCTGTTTTCCATCGGCTTCAATGTCAGTGAAAATCGCCTCGACGGTGGTTGCTACGATCTACTTGCCTCAGAAGCACGCCTTGCCAGTTTTGTACTCATCGCACAGGGCCATTTCAGTCAGGAACACTGGTTTGCCCTGGGGCGCCTCCTCACCAGCGCTGGCGGTGCGCCAGCTTTGCTAAGCTGGAGCGGGTCGATGTTTGAGTATCTGATGCCGACGCTGGTCATGCCAACCTACGAAGGCACGTTGCTCGATCAGACCAGCCGCGCCGTGGTTCGGCGACAGATCAACTACGGTCGTCAGCGGGGAGTGCCTTGGGGCATCTCGGAATCCGGCTACAACATGGTGGACCGCGGATTGAACTATCAGTATCGCGCATTCGGAGTGCCTGGACTCGGATTGAAACGCGGACTTGCGGAGGATCTCGTCATTGCGCCGTACGCAACGGCACTGGCCTTGATGGTGGACCCCGAAGCCGCGTGCCGAAACCTGGAACGACTGGCTCATGATGGTCGTGCTGGAGCTTACGGATTCTACGAAGCCGTCGACTACACGCCTTCACGGCTTCCTTCCGGCGCAAACAGTGTCACTGTGCGACAAGTGATGGCCCATCACGCGGGAATGAGTTTGCTGTCACTTGCGTATGTGCTGCTGGATAAGCCGATGCAGCGTCGATTCTCGGCAGACCCCGCTTTTCGAGCCATTGATCTGTTGTTGCATGAGCGTGTTCCGAAAGTCACCGTTCCCGTGTTTCCGCATGCCATCGAAGCCAGCACAATACGCAGCGAATCTGCAGAAGAAGCCGGAACGATGCGAGTCTTTACCGATCCGTCAGGTCCGGTTCCCGAAGTTCATCTGCTGTCCAATGGCCAATACCATGTCGCAATCACCAGCGCTGGCGGTGGCTATAGTCGCTGGCGAGATCTTGCCGTCACTCGCTGGCGTGAAGATCCAACTCGCGATTGCTGGGGAACGTTCTGCTATCTGCGAGACCTTGATAGCGGTGCACTTTGGTCGACAGCGTGGCACCCCACTGCTCGACCATCAAGACCCTACGAAGCGATCTTCACTCAGGCGCGGGCCGAGTTTCGGCGGCAAGACGAGCAAATTGAGACTCATGCGGAAATCAGCGTATCGACGGAAGATGATCTGGAACTTCGACGCGTCACGCTGACGAATCGATCGGACCGCGTTCGCACAATCGAAGTCACCAGTTACGCAGAAGTTGTCCTGGCGACTCAGGCGCAGGACGAATCGCATCCGGCCTTCAGCAATTTGTTTGTTCAGACGGAAATTGTGCTGCCGCAGAATGCTCTGTTTTGCACTCGCAGGCCTCGATCCCGGGAAGAGCATCCGCCGTGGATGATGCACATGATGACAATCGACGGAACGACGACAGGCCAGCCATCGTTTGAAACAGATCGAATGAGATTCATCGGACGCGGGCGCAGTCTGGCGACTCCCGTTGCGTTTGATCGAAAGGCATCACTTTCCAACACCGTTGGCTCGACGCTGGATCCCATCGTCAGCATTCGACATCAGTTGATTCTTCAGCCCGGAGAATCTGCTCGCGTCGACATCGTCACTGGCGTGGCTGAGACGCGTGCTGGCACTCAGGGCATGGCCGAAAAGTACAGCGATCCCAACCTGGCAAATCGAGTCTTCGATCTGGCATGGACCCGCGCGCCGATCATGTTGCAGCAGTTAAACGCATCGGAAGCAGACGCGCAGGCTTATGGTCGACTTGCCGGATCGATTATTTACTCATCCGGACTTCGACGCGCCAGAACAAGCGTCCTGAGTCGCAATCGACGTGGACAATCGGGACTCTGGGGGTACGGCATCTCCGGTGATCTGCCAATCCTGGTGGTTCGTATTCGTGACAGCGACAAAATCGAACTTGTGCGCGAAGCCTTTCAGGCTCATGCGTATTGGCGAATGAAGGGCCTGATTGTCGATCTCGTCATCTGGAATGAAGACGACTCCGTTTATCGGCAGTCGCTGCAGGATTCCATCATGGATGCGGTCGCCGCCAGCACGGCATCGGCCATGCTCGATCGGCCCGGCGGAGTTTTCATTCGTCGCGGCGAACAGATGTCCGACGAAGATCGTTCGCTGCTGCAAACGGTGGCTCGAGTTGTTCTGCACGACGATGCTGGCAGCCTGATCGAACAGGTCGAGCGGCGAGGGCGTGTCGAGGTTTCCGTTCCGCCGCTCCGACCAACTCGACGACGCGCAGATGTTGTTGCCGCCGAGCCGACAACTCGAGACCTGGCTTTCTTTAACGGTCTGGGAGGATTCAGTCGAGACGGACGGGAATATGTCACTCTCCTGAAGCCTAACGTGGCCACGCCAGCGCCGTGGGTCAATGTGATTGCCAATTCACAAATCGGCACTGTCGTTTCCGAATCTGGCAGCGCATACACATGGGTTGACAACAGCCATGAGTTTCGACTGACACCATGGACGAACGACCCGGTTTCCGATACATGCGGCGAGGCGATCTATCTGCGAGATGAGGAGACAGGTCGCTTCTGGTCACCGTCTCCGCTGCCGGCTCGTGGAACGAATACGTATCTGGCAAGGCACGGTTTTGGATACAGCATTTTTGATTACACCGAAGATGGCATCACCACCGAACTGTGTCTGTTCGTAGCCATCGACGCACCGGTCAAGTTCGTCCGCATCAAGATCCGCAATCACTCGGGACGAGCTCGGCAATTGTCGGTCACGGGCTACTGGGAATGGGTCCTTGGTGAGCTGCGAAGCAAATCGCTGATGCACGTGGTCACGGAGCTTGATCCGGTCACCGGGGCAATCTTCGCTCGCAACTACTACAGCCCCGAATTTGCGGACAAGGTTGTCTTTGCCGACTGCAGTGAATCCGTCCGAACATTCACGGGTGATCGCACGGAATTCCTTGGCCGAAATGGAGCATCATCGAATCCCGCAGCCATGCGTCGCGCTCGCCTCTCCAATCGGACCGGAGCCGGAGCGGATCCATGCGCAGCGATACAGACGCTCGTCAATCTCGAAGACGGTCATGAAAAGATTATCGTTTTCACGATTGGCGCAGGTACTGGCGACGATGCGACACGCGGCCTTGTGCAGCGATTTCGAGGCGAAGGAAGCGCACAGACAGCTCTCGAAGGCGTCTGGCACTACTGGAGTCAAACGCTTGGTGTCGTCCATGTGGAAACACCGGACCCGGCGGTGAACTTTTTGGCGAACGGCTGGCTGGTGTATCAAACGCTGGCCTGTCGCATGTGGGCTCGCACGGGATTCTACCAGTCAGGCGGCGCATACGGATTTCGAGATCAACTACAGGACGCGATGGCACTCATTCATGCCGAGCCCCGACTTCTTCGCGAACATCTGCTGCGTGCGTGTTCCCGGCAATTTCGTGAAGGAGATGTTCAGCACTGGTGGCATCCTCCCGCTGGTCGAGGCGTGCGAACGCAGTTCTCAGACGACTTCCTTTGGCTGCCCGTCGCGCTCTGTCGCTACGTCGTGATGACTGGCGACACTGGCGTTCTTGAAGAACGGGTTCCGTTCCTGAGTTCTCGCGCACTGCATCCGAACGAGGAGGCCAACTATGACCTGCCGACAATCTCCGACGATGTCGGGTCCGTTTACGAGCATGCTGTTCGTGCGATCGATAATGGGCTGAGATTTGGTGTTCACGGCCTGCCACTGATGGGTTGTGGCGACTGGAATGACGGGATGAATCTGGTTGGACAGCATGGTCGAGGCGAGAGTGTATGGCTTGCCTTTTTCCAGTACGATGTGCTGACGCAGTTTGCTCATCTGGCTCGTCAGCAAGGTGACGTCATCACAGCCGATCGTTTTGTCATTGAAGCGGGCCGGCTACGCGGTCACGTCGAACACAACGCCTGGGACGGCGAATGGTATCGCAGAGCCTACTTCGAT
>JANOZG010000340.1:0-8419 GCA_031429275.1 Planctomycetota bacterium | reverse complement strand
AAGGGAATTCTGGCGAATTCCACGACGCATCCAAACGTTTGTTTTTTGATCAATGCTTATGGAGCAGTACGCGGGATCAAAAACTGCCGCTACTTCTTCTTATTTCGTAGCCGCTCACTCGCCTTTTTCAGAATTTCAAGCTCTCCTTCGGTCAGTTTGTCGCGGCCTACTTCAGTGATCTTTATGAGCAGTTCATCCACGCGGTTCTGGTCTGGATCATCGATGTCGTCACTTCCAGATGCCTGCGTCCTGCTCCGACTGGTGCTGGGGTCATGCAGCTTCAAATTTGAATTTGACTTGCGACGCAGGGATTTAGCAAAGTCAAGCTTCTCCAGCGAATCCAGTATGGGTGCCAGCCGCAACCGCTGATTCCAATAGACAAAGCCAAATGCAAGTCCACCCAGATGCGCGGCATGCGCGACGCCCGTTTGTACTTCATCTCCCGCCAGTTGCAGCAAGAGCGGATGCAGGTCAAACGCCACGTACAGCAAAACTAACCAACGGATTTCAATCGGGAAAAAGAACCAAATGCGAATCGTATGAGTCGGGTAGTGGCACGCATACAACATCAGCACGCCCATCACAGCACCGGAAGCACCAATGGCCGGAACAGACTCTCCGGTCCACAAATCCAGACCAACGTACGCCAGGCCCGATAGAATTCCGGCCGTCAGATAGAACAAAAGAAACTCACGGTGTCCATACATATATTCCAGGGCAATGCCGAACCAGATTAACCCCAGCATGTTGAATAGAATGTGAAATAAACCATAACGATCATGACAAAATGCACTGGTCAGAATTCGCCAGATCTGGCCCTTCATGACTTTTTGAGAATCCAGTTCCAGCCAGTGCTGAACCACCGAAACACGTGGCATTGTCATGACCATGTCGGCCAGATATTCGTGATAAGCCAACTCTGCCTCGCGACGCAATTCTGCATCGTCAGGCTGATCCTGCCTGGGCTCAGCGATCACCGTATCCGGTGTTGAATCCCCCGGCGTTGCGGCTGCTGTTGCTTCCTGTTGTGTGGTTTCAGGCTTGGTTGTTTTAGAATCATCTGTTGCAGCAATTTCCGTTTCAGGCTGGCTGGTTTCGGATTTCGGCGGAGTGTTGTCCGGTTCTTTGCTCTTCTTTCTGGGCCGCTTGCCGCTGTTTTCAAGAAGCATCTCGATGAGTCTTCTTTGCGCGATGTTGTCGATAAAATCTTCATCAACGTCGCCACCGTTCTGACGATTTTCGATGTAGGCTTCCACGAAATCGTATTCCGTTTCGACACCATACGAATTCTCCTTGATCTCCTCGATCGTCGGCGGGCGCGTGATCATGAGCTGAGCGACAAAGACCCCGATATTGATCATCACAATGGTCTTGATGACTGGAGGCCAGCTGCCGGGACCTGAACCCCAGCCGCCGGATGAACGCTGAAAATAGTTGCGATCATAAATTCCCACAAAGAGCCTCCGGATAGTCGACGGAAACCAGATAAAGTCCATTGGGCATCGCCGTCATTCCGGCTTCAGATCGATCCATGCTGCGAATCACATCACCCAGAGATTCGGGAGACTGTTTGCCACGACCAATCTCCATCAAAGTTCCCACGATGGCACGTACCATGTTGTATAGAAAACCGTCTGCCATCACTTCAAAAATCACCAGCGGCATCTCAGGCTGATCATGCCGCGCACCGTGCATTGGACTCCAGTGATGCTGCGATGTCCAGGGCATCCAGCAGGAATGTCGAGTGACACTGGTCTCCATGATTGTGCGTATGCTTGTGGACTTGTTTGGAAAATGCTTTTCGAAGCACCGGAAGTCGTGCGTTCCCAACAGATGCTGGGCAGCTTCTGCCATGCGTTTGACGTCAAGCTGGTGTTGTGACCGATGAATGTACGGCTTCAGAAACGGTGGACAAACATCACCATCGTGAATCACGTAGCGATATCGCTTGCGGACGGCGGAATACGTGGAATGGAACGCCTTCGAAACCTCCTGAGCGCTGACAACAACGATATCTTCCGGCAGGAAAGTTTGCAGACCACGGCGAAAATTCAAAATCGGCACGCTGCTGTTCGTCGGAAAATTCGCCACCTGTCCCAACGCATGCACGCCGGCATCCGTGCGGCCGGCACAGAGGACGCGTGGACGATCACCAGTGAGTCGTTCGACAGCGGTTTCGACGCATTCCTGCACGGACAAGCCATTCGGCTGAATCTGCCAACCCTGATAATTCGTCCCATCATAAGCGATGGTTAACATCACGTTACGCCGAGCCCAGGGATACCGATCGCGCGAAGCGTTTGGTTCTGCTTCAACTGCGTCAAGTTCTTCGGCATCATCGAACATGGAATAGCCATACTGCACGCGGTCTGAAATAAGCGACGGTCTCTCGCGTTTGTCCCCTCGCCCCCCGCAATCAGCTTCCCGACTTCACAGGTTTTCCACGGGGGGAGAGGGCAAGGGTGAGGGGGAACGCCGTTATTGACTTGATAGATTCCGAACCAGCGAATAACCCCCCTCATCCGGCCTCCGGCCACCTTCTCCCCCTTGACAGGGGGAGAAGGGACTTATGAACGCTGTTCCTTGTCGGCATCATTTCTGAAAGCACGACCACTGATCTACGACTTTCGGGGCAAAAGAATGGCCCGGCATTTAATTGCCGGGCCATGATTCTGACCCCATGAACAAGAAAAGATCTCAGCCCAGTTCGCTGCGAACGCGTTCCAGCAGAGCCTTGGTGGCTTTCACGCCAGCATATTCATCCAGCTTGCTGCCTTCGTATTCGACACCGACCCACCCTGAGTATCCAGCATCCAAAACGATTTTCATCATTTTGAAATAGTCAGTTTTTGTCTCGTTACCCTTTTCATCGAAATCGTGCGATTTAGCACTCACGGCTTTGGCGAAAGGCATCAGCTCTGTCACGCCTTTGTAGCGATCATATTCTTCATTACCGCTCACACGGAAGTTACCGAAGTCCGGCAGAGTTCCGCAGTTCTTCATGTTGACCTGTTTCATGACACCTGCCAGCCATGCGCCATTTGATGACAGGCCACCATGGTTTTCCACGATCACATTCAAGCCGTGTGTTGCACCGAATTCTGATAACGTACGCAATCCGTCTGCAGCTCGGAACATCTGATCTTCGTAGCTTCCGCTGCTGCCTGCATTCACACGAATCGAATGGCAACCAAGATCTTTGGCAGCTTCCACCCACTTGTAATGATTTTCAACGGCTTCAATACGCTTCTTTAGATTAGCATCACCCAGCTGGCCTTCGCCGTCAATCATGATGAGTAGCTGCTTGACGCCAAGGTCATTTGCCCGCTTATTCATTTCAGCAAGGTAGTCTTTGTCGCGAGCCTTGTCTTTGAAGAACTGATTCACGTACTCAACGGCTTCGATACCGAATTCCTGCTTCGCGATTTTTGAAAAATCCAGGTGATCGATTTTCTTCTCGAAAAGTGCCTTGTGAAGAGACCACTGGGCGACCGAGATTTCGAACTTTGCAGCCGGACGAAACACATTGGCGAAAACGGTTGATCCAACAGTCGCCACTGCAGCGGCGGCCACAGATGATGAAACGAACGAACGCCGTGACAGAAGATTACTCATGTGCGAAGACACTCCAAATATCCAGAGAACGAAATAGATGTGCTGAAAGCTGCGGCTTGATTCTGCAGCAGGCCCGAGATTGTAGTGTCGTCATCAAAGGATCTCAACAAAGTCATGAGGGACCGGCTTTTGCCTGCGATTTCTCAGTGAAAATGCTTCTGAAGTGCCGCTGATGGCTGCCTGCGAACGGAATTGAGGTTTGGCTACGAGCGAATCCTCAGGAATCTCTCCGGGCATCGCGATCCCAGTTGCACAATGTCACCGATCCGCAAGTCGATAGATTCTCCTGAAAGCTGCAAAGTCGACGTATTGTCGGTCGACCGCAGAATGGTTGCACCGGCTGGGGCGTGAACGTAGATATCCGATGCATCAGCCAAAGCGATCTTTCCAGCATCAATGATGCACCATTCCAGCGTCGGCCGTGAAACCACCATCGACATCAGCAATACGCCGGGGGGGCGTAACTGATCATCGGCATACATACTCATCATCATGAATGGACTTGCGATCAACGATGTCACGCGAGAATCTGCCCACGCCGCATCATCCGCAGACGATACTAACACTACGATCTCGTGACAATCGGGTGTCACTTCGCAAATACTCCGCAGCGCGTGTTCAGCGATCGTCACATTTGCAGAGCTGTCTGTGCTGTTCTCGTCGAAGTTGCCATCATCACGGCATTCATTGCAGGATGCGAAAACGCCGACGACGCTAAGCCCCGGCAGGCGTGCGGCGGCCGCTGCCAGTCGCGCGGCATCGGTCCCGGGACAAACACCGGTTGACTGCTGGCCGAGGTCAACTTCAATCAACACGCGAAGGGTGACACTGGCGGAATTCGCGGAGGACTGAACACATTGAGACAACAATTCGGCATGACGAAAGTGGTCAATGACTGCCGTAATCTGAGCCTGTTCAGCCACCTCACGCAGTCGCTGCAACGATTCGATACCAATCACACGACCTGTCAGGATGATGTTTTTGAAGCCCGCAGCGCACAGAAATTCTGCATTCGCGACGGTTCGACATGATGCAAATTCCGTTGCTGGCAGCACAACATCGTGTATCAGATCTGCAGGAATTCCGTCCGTCAATGCCGCCGCCCAGTGACGATTCTTCGCCACCGAGTGCTCATGCAACCTTCGCACATTTTCGGTGAGTGCCGACTTTGCAAACCACAAATAGGGCGTGATCACAAAGCAGACTCCAATTCCGTCTTCAACGCTGCCGCTCGAGCTTTGCGTTGCGGCGTGCCCCATTCGGGATGCAAGGCGTCAATCACATTCAGCATCTTTGCCGCGTCGCTGGACTTGCCTTCTCGCACCGCGATCATCGCCAGTTGCAACGACGCTTCCAGCCACTGATCCTCGCCGGATTTTGAACGCTTCAGCACCGATCTCCAAAACGACTTTTCAGAATCGGACGATGTCGCCGTGTTTACCTTCATCGAACTGCGGCGTTGCAAAATGGCCGTGGTTGTCCGAAGCTGCGCGTCGTTGAGTGGCTTAGCAGTCAGCTCTTTCAGGATTTCGTCAAACTGCTGAAAGTTATTTGCAATGCGGGAAGCCGCTAGTAACAAGGGTAAGTCTTCAAGCTGTTGATCGATAGAGCGAGTTTTAGAGTTATCGTCACGTAGAAGATCCAACGCCAGGAAGCCCAGCTGTGGATCGCCCGGGATTGGATCATTCGTTTCGCTCGCCTGACGAATCAGGATGTTTGCGAGTTGGCGACGCTTTCGGCCAGATTGCCTGAGCAGCAGGCTTCGCGATTCCAGCATGGCATCGAAGCCTGATAACTGGCGACACGCTGCCAGAACCAGAACTGCATGAGCATCAGCGGTGGCATCAGAAATGTTTGACTGCGAATCATCTGCCCCATCAAGTACCGCAAGTTCATTGAGGCGCGATGTTGCATCGGCGGCCAGATTCTTCCAGTCGTCTGCTGCCGTCCAGCGTCGTTGCAGTGAAAAGACAAGCTTCTGAATCAAAACGACCGGCCGAATCCAGTGTGCTGGCGGCGAGGAGGTTCCGGAAATCGCCGTATCAACCGGCACTGTCATTAGATCGTCAGCGTGCTGCTGCCATGCTGCGATTATAACCGTCTGTCGATCGACATCAGATTGTGTGGCTGTCGATGTGGAACTGAATAACGCCTCAAGCAGAATCTCCCCGGACCGAACAAGCAACATCGTTTTATCTGCTCCGGTCCCGTCGATCAGCGACATCAGTTCCTCTGCCGACGCCAGAGGATCAGTCGTACGATTCAGCATGGCACGCCATTCGTGCGCCTTGGCAGACGTCGGCGACTCGGCAAACGTAGCGAGATGCTGATCCAACGCGGTACGGTAAGTGGTTTCCTGAGTGTTGTGGTCCGGCTCTGCCTGAATCACCGCAGCATCCCAACGTCGCCCCATGGCATAAATGCGCAGCAGATTGGAAGCCGCTGATTGTTCTCGATTGTTTGTTGACTGGAACAATTCAACAGCCGCGTTGAGATCTGTTTCTGCGGCCTGCCAGTCGCTCATTCGCACGGCAAGATCACCAGCCTGCATAAGAATCGTGGCCGCAATTTCCGGATTGCTTCTTTCAAACGTTGGACGCATTGCCAATAAAGCAGTTCTGGCTGCAGCAAGGTCGCCGGCAGCCAGCAGGTCACCAACACTCTCGATCGCCGTCGCTGCCTCAACGCCTAGCTTCTCGACATGACTGAATCGTACGCCGATCCGGTCACAGCAGTCTCGCCAGACGCCTTTGCTGGCTGGAGTCAATCGCTGATGAAGCAATCGAAATTCATCGGCCGTCTTTTGCCGCAGCTCCGGCGAATCCAGACGCGTCAGAAGCTCAAATAACGACAGCATAGACGCCAGTCGCAGCATTTCGAGCTTTTGAGAACGCAGGCCTTGTTTTTCCAGATCCAGCAAGAGTTGCAGTGCTTCCGATGGCTGCTCTCGCCGCAGGAGACCCCGAGTTCTCAATTCCGCCGCGGCGATCTCCAAAGCGGAAGAGGCTGCAGCGGACGTCAGCGAAGTGACCGATAAATCAAAGCCTTTGAAGTCTTTGTTGTCGAGCAGTGATTCCGCCAGCAGAGCCCTCGCCCGAAAACGCATGTCGTCATCGCCGCTGGCCCGCATCAGTTGTTCTGCCGCCTCCGCCGCACGCGTTCGCAAGGCCGCATCGTCAGGCTTCTGCCGCGACTGAAAAAGCAACAGTTCGGCGACAACATACCGCGTCCGATCCCGGGCCGCCTTCGCCACACTGCTTTCAATCTCTTTACGAATCTGATCGATCTGTTCCAGCATCGCTTGCGACTGCTGTAGGCCTTCGGTGATCGCCTGCGTCGCCATTGGCGATGGACCAGCCTTCGGTCCGAATTCATTGACTGTGGCATCGATGCGAGCGATCGTGGACAGGATTTCAATTTGTCTCACACGCAGCAGTAAATCCAGTTCCGCACGCGGCGGCTCGTTTCGCACAAAGTCAGTGATCGTCTGAACGGCATGAGTCAGTAGCTGCGTCCGTCCGGGTTCTTTCAGGATCCAGGCGTGTTGTTCGCGACTGTCCGCCAGCATCAACTGCCAGGCTGCTCGGTCGTCCGCTGTGCGACAGTTGCTCGATTGCCGCTCGCAGAATCGTTCGGCCAGATCATAAAACTGTTTTGCCTGCAACTGTTTGATGAAGTCACGTTCGCCGTCTGCGATTTCGTCAGCGCGTGCCGCCTGCGTCATCGCCGACAATGTCAGCGATGCCAGAAGTGCGGCGTTCAAAAATCGTAGTGGCAGCATGATGTCGTTATAGTGAACTCCGGGCAGAGTGTTTAGGCGAACAACGCCACTTTGGGCGTTAGATGGGCCATAAAATAATGCTCAGCCTGACGTTACTTCGTCCACCGTCCCTTCACTTCCAGTTTCGGGGAGGATGGAACTTCGAGACCGCTGCTGAAAATATGACGATAAATCCTTAACGGCGGTGGCCTGAGTAGCTGCATTATTCGGCCTTAACTTCATCGGCAACTTCGCGTTTCCATGTGCCATCCAGCATTTGCTGGAGCGTCGTCTGCATCAGCTCGCCGCTTCCGGGCTGATATCCGACATGGACATCTTCGACAATGTTGCCTTGTCCAATGATCACGGTATGCGGAATGCCAGAGACCTGAAACGTCGGAGCCACCGATGAACTGCGATCAAGGGCTACCTGAAGTGTCAGTTGTTTGTCTGACAGAAACGTTCGAATCTGGTCGGGCGATTCCTGCAGGTTTACAGCGACAAAGATCACCTGCGATTCATCGAACTTTGATGTGGCTGCGATGTAGTCAGGCAACGCCATGACGCATGGACCACACCATGTCGCCCAGAAATCCAGCACGACGATTTTGTCTTTGTGTTCGCTGAGTTTGAATTTTGTGCCATCCAGAAGCGATAATTCGAAATCTGGAGCAGGTTTTCCGATCATCGCGGAGGCTTCGGAATTGCCGCCGTCGGATTGCGGAATATCCCAGTCCGGTTCGCGAGCCATTCTTGTGACCCATGTATCGTAGGCTGCCAATCGCTGGCTGGCTTTTGGATCGCCCGTGAACAGTTCACGAACTGAATTCGCCGGAAATGAACACTTTCCTAATAACTCAGATGAACCTTCGATGCGTCCATCGATGAGTCGCAATGGTTTCATGGTAATGCTGAATCCATCCGCCAACTGAGCCTGCAGCATCGCATGATCTGCTTCCTCATCGCTTGCAAAGCCATCGGTGTCAGCTACGGGCCGTTCGTTTGTTGCAGACGCAACGGCTTCAATAACTTCCGCAACGGCCG
>JANOZG010000339.1:0-3583 GCA_031429275.1 Planctomycetota bacterium | reverse complement strand
AGATCCCGGCAACCGGGCGAAACTGTGGAGCCAGCTGCAGGAATCGTTTAGCTTGCAGTGCGCAATATCGACTCAAAGCAATCGGAAATCAACACGCAGGCAGCGCAGCCGCGTTGCCGGTTTCATCTCATGCAGCAGCTGGCGGGCGGAAGATGGACGAAGGCACAAAGCGGGCTCCTCGTTCAGATTCGGGGATCTCACTCGCCCCCGCTGGCGATGTTGAATCGGCAAGTGACTCCAGGATTGTGGCCTGATCGAATCCACGAATCAGATTCGTCGGAGCAACGGGCACCGGTGCCAGCGGAATTGGATTGCTGGAACAGTTCGGCCCGTGACACGGCGGCACTGGTATCCCGACAGGCATCTTGCCTGAGGCGAAATTCTCGTTGTGGTCATTCATCGAAAACGACGATTTGCTGACCTGTTTGCCGTTGCGGTACAGATAGTTTCCACAGGATGCGGAAGCCGTTGAAGTGCAAACCAACGCCATCGAAACAGCTACAATCGCTGCCAAGACACGCTGCAGCGACAGCCTCGGACGTCTTGCGTCCAGCTTTGCTTTGGAGTAAATCTCAGGGGGAAATGACATTAAGGTCTCAGGAAATCAATCGACAACAAAAGTCATGAAAGCTCACAGCGGGTGCAGACCCATCACGAGTATACGCCAACAGATTCATAAATTGCGAGTGAAATTCCTGCGAAATCTGCGGGGTGTCTCGATCTCATCCGGGCGGCAAGAACGCCCGCTGGCAGATTCACAAAACGCATTCCGATGAAACACAGCAAGTGGCTGAACGAAATTTTGAAAATTCAAACAACACGCAGCGTCAGCGGTGGGCGGCTGCGCTGACAAAACCAAGGTTTCAACGGAACCGAGTACGCTTGCTTAAGGACTAAATCCCGTAGGGAGGGCCACAGGAAACTGACTCCGGACGGTTAGCCCTGAGGGAGCAACGACGCTCGAATATCTGGCCTCCGGTGACTCGGCCTATTCGGATCCCCGGACTCGCAAGCATTGCGGGGCATCGTACGTGGTTTGCATTCAATTTGATGACAGCTGCGGGCCGCCTTGCCAAATACTTCGGACATGCAGTCGATGTGACCAGAGCAGTTTGACGCACTATCCTTCTTAGTGGATTTATTAAATAGATGCCTCGTCAATTATTTGAAATCTCTCGCAGGACAAATGATTATGAACGCTTTGAAATGGAAACTTTGATCGCCCAGGCCATGATCATCTCCGCAACCAGTGAAGTTGTCTTTATGCGAGATTCCGTTTGACGACTTATTGTAGTAGCACCGACTCGATAAGTTACAACTGATGTTACTGTGACCTTACGTTTGAGATGAATTTCCACACTGTGGATTTATGAGCCAACGTTCATGCGTTTCAATCACGTCCGTGTCTAATCTAAACTCCCGAATAGCCGGATCCGAAGCCTCTGCAAACTCATACGCAGAGGTGTGCCAAGTCGATGGGTTTCGTCCTTGGCCTCTGCGATTTACTTCTGCGTAATTCAGGAAAATCAGAACGGCTTTTGCCCGGAGGTATTATCGGCGACTCCTGGCGGTTCAGAAGTTACCTGGCAACATCGCTGGAAAGTTTACTACGCTTCGGTGCGGATTGCCGGATCTGAAAACGAAATGCATGCGACTCAGTGGTGAAAGGGTTGTAGGGCTTTCCTGAAGGAACCGAAGCCAAGGTGATCGTCGAGCGGATTGTTGTAGGCGTCAGGTTCATACGATCCTTCGCCATCCTGCTGTTTCCGACCGTGGAACCATCGCGTTTGAACTCGGGAATACCATGGGACGTAATCCACTCCAAAGGTTCCCTCGTTCAGGCGACGACATTCACCGCGAAACGCCGTTGTTGGGGAGCCGTAACATGCAGCACCACCACCAACAAAGTAACCTTTGTATTTGGATTCTGGAAAACTACGTGCCAGCGGCGAAATGCACAATGGATTGCCTGCACGACCCATCGGATCTTCAGCCGATACCTGAGATTCATTTGCCATGCCACCATGGTGCGGCAGCAGGCCCTGTGCAAAACTACGACTGTGCGACGACAATGTCATCGTGGCGATCACGATAATAATGCGAACGCAATCGGTTGTGGAGATTGTTCGCTTGCCTGTGATTTTTAAGTAGCTCATACCGGTTCCTGTGAATAAGAGTTGTCTGCGGTTTCTGTTGATCAGGCAAACGGATTTCTCAGGAACTTCATGTACGGCAATCGCACTCCATCGACAAGGACCTGATCGGCTGCGACGATGTTATTTTGCTGCGGAAGAAATCCTTGCGCGCCCAGGAATGTCACAACATCGTCCTGATCCACACCGTCACCGCTGACGCCAAAGCCTCCGATCAGTGTTCCGTTTTTGTAAAGCGGAGTGCTGCCGGGAAAGAACACAATTCCGTTCTGATGTTCCAGCGGCGTACTGGAATCGTGAAAATTTGTGCCGGGGTTAAATGCGTCGTAGCCAAGAACCGTGTCGTGCATGTCTGATGCGGCAACCGCAGGCCCGATGTTTTCGGCCGTGGCAACATTGATGTTCGGATTCTTTACAGAGTTCAGTGTGGAGAATTCTGGTGGCGTTGTCCCATCGATCCCCGACGGAAACCGCGGCTCCGCGAGGAAGCGGAACGTTCGATTGGTGAATGCAACACCTGGGTCAACGCCCGGAACCTGATCGAAGGCAGCCAGCTTTGCCGCATCTGCGTAGTAGGCCGTGTTTCGTGCTTTGGCGACGGCAACATCAATTGAAAACACGGTGGCATCCGGCATCCGATACAATCCCAGAACCTCGCCAGTTGTGTCGGTGACAGCAAAGACCATGCTCGTGCGAGAGCCTATTGGCAAGCGAATAGCCGCCCGAGTCTTCTCAGCGGCAGCGATTCCCTGATCAATGATTTGCTGGACATCTGCGGCTGTGAATCCAACACCACTCTTCGGTGCGACTAACCATCCTTCCGGAACGGCCTTGCCATCGAGATAGGAATCCCCGCCAGCATTCACCGGGCGATCGGTTCCGTTAATCGTGCCAACTCCAAGATCATGGCCAAAGGCGGTAAGGTCTCGAACTCCCTGAATTCCAGGTGTCGGACCAACAATTTCCAGCTCGATTCCCACGAGTGTGATATTGCCGAAGGGAAGGTCAAATCGGGTGCCGCCAAAGGCCACATCAGGAGGCAGACACTCCGCCATCGATGCGGCTCGACTACCGCCTGCCGCAGCGAAGGCAATATACTCCGCCTCTAATTCAAGAGGAGCGTTCGTGCGTTGAGATTCCGTTTGTGCAACTCCAGCAACGAATCCCTGTTCGTGTGTTGCAAAACCATCTGGCCCGGGAAAAAACACGCCGATTCCTCCGACCAGAGTATCACTCACTCCATCCATGTCCGAATCTGCGTACAACGGAATTCCACCCGGCAGAGTCGCTATTCCTCGGGATTGTTGAGTCGGTGCGAGCCCAGAAACAAAACCGTAAGATTCTGGTGCCAGAATCTCTTTTCCAGCCACAAAGTCTGCATCGAAGCGGGACGTCAGAGTCACGTCATCGCCACCACCATTCTCACGAAT
>JANOZG010000338.1:0-2520 GCA_031429275.1 Planctomycetota bacterium | reverse complement strand
GAAGGCGGCATCAGCACGCCCTTGATCGTACACTGGCCACAAGGAATTGCCGCGGATGCCGCGGCAGAGAATCGTCCTCGCATTCAGCAGCAGCCATCGCATTTGATCGATATCATGGCCACATGCGTTGATGTTTCAGGTGCCGAATATCCCACGGAGTTTAACGGTAAGAATATCCGCGCAATGGAAGGTCTTAGCCTGCAGCTGTTGTTGAACACCAAGCCTTTGAACGGCAGAAGTTCCAATTCAGGCGAAGACGCATTTTCCGCACGCACAATTTTTTGGGAACACGAAGGCAACCGCGCCGTTCGTCAGGGCAATCTGAAACTCGTGGCGAAGGAAAATCAGCCGTGGGAACTCTACAACATTTCCAACGATCGCGGCGAACAAAACAATCTTGCCTCAACGCAGCCCGAAACCGTCGCGACGATGTCGGCCGCGTGGGACGCATGGGCTGAGCTTGCCAATGTACTGCCATTGGGGACGTGGAAGAAAGCTCAGCAAGCCGCCAAGTAGCGACCGCATCTCGCACCATTTGCATCGAAATTACAGATCAGCGGGTGGCGACGAGAGATTTTCTGCATCAGAAACGCCGGCCGTCGTCATTGCATTGCGTCGGAGCGTTCGTTGTTTGCCCTGCCAGATGGGTCTGCCAGACGCTTCGAGTCGCAATTGTGCGTCTTTGAGGTACGCCGTTATGTCACCATCACAATCAGCCAATATCTTGCTTCGGGCTGTGTGCAGTTCTTCCAGAATCGTATTTTTTGTCATTCTAATTACCACCCAGGAATTCCACCGGAGTGCAAATCAACATTCCGGAAAGGCCAAGTTCGTCGAGCAATCGGTAGACACGTGGAAGCTGATGGGCATTCGCGATATGAGTACAGTTTTGTGTCACCAAGTATTGTACCCCGGCCAAGGCGGCAGTAGCAACATGCAATGCATCAAGCTTGGCTTTAGGAGGCATCATTGATCGAGAAACGATCTCATCCGCAATTGAATCGGCATCCGGATGTGCTGGCAGGATGGGAATGCCGTCAAGCATGGCTAATCTTCGAACGGCAGCGGCGGAATCACCCATTGATGCTTCGTCAATGACAAGTTGCGAAGTAACGACTTCGTAAAGTGGACGCTGTTCAAACATCCATCGTCTCGCATGATCCTGAAGGACTGCGGTGGCAGAATCGAGGCTCGGACGGGCCGTGGCATGACTAATGATTGATGTTTCGATATAGACAAGATCCATGTTCCTATTCCCTCAACCTCTTTCCGCACAACAATCCTCAGTGGGCTTTCCCCTGAATCTTGTTCATCAGCTTTTCGACAACCTGTGCAATCGACAGGTTGGAAGTGTCCACGACCAGAGCGTTTTTTGCAGGTATCATTGGTGCATGAGCGCGAGTTTCATCGCGTTCATCGCGTTGGGCGAGCTGGTCCATGACGACGGGAATTGGTTGTTGAACGCCCTTGTAGGCCAGTTCGCGCTGGCGGCGGCGAGCGCGTGCTTCAAGATCGGCTTTGACGAAGAATTTATGTTCGGCATCAGGGAACACAACCGTCCCCTGATCGCGACCTTCCGTTACCATGTTGCCGCGTTTGCCGATGTCGCGTTGTAATTCGACCAGACGTTCACGAACTACCGGGTTCGATGCAACGATTGAGGAAATCGCGGTGACTTCCGGAGTGCGAATTTCCGACGACACGTTCTGACCATTCAGCAACAAATGATCGTCTTCAAATGAGATCGTGACACCGCGGGCAATCCGTGCGACTGCGTTGTGATCGTTTTCGTCGGCAGATGCATTCAGCACCGCCAGAGCCACGGCGCGGTACATGGCGCCTGTATCGAGGAAACGAAATTTCAATCGTTCGGCGAGTAGTCTCGCAACTGTGCTTTTGCCCGAACCTGCTGGCCCGTCAATTGTGATGATCATGTTCAGAATAACCTACAGGACAAGCAGTAATTCTTTGATCTGAAACGCCGTCAATTCCAAGGTAACGCCCTGTTCCGTGATCTCCGCGACAATTTTATGGGATCGGTCCGCATTTACCAGAAAGGCAGCCGTCGGCCGTCGAGCCGTTCGTACCTGACACTTGACGGCGATGCCTTCTGTTTCGGCCAGCAGCAGAGAAATCTCTTCACTGGAATCGTCATTTGCTGGTCGAACGGCCGCATGAGCCAACTCCACATTCCGCACCGACAGGCCCAGAATCCAACTGCTGGCCATCGATGTCGGAGAGGCCGTGGACGTTTCATTCACGATCGCTGGCGTAATTGCGTCAATCGCCGTCCGCAGTGGAAACGATTGTTCAAAGTCGATCGTAAACTGAAACTCCCGTGCCGGTTCGCCTTCGACCAGCAGCAGACTATCCAGCATTCGTGGCCCGGATCGTCGATGGTAAGGACGACCGTGAGTCGCGATGACAACTCGATGATCCGGATCGCTGACTTCGACGTAGTCTGGCGATTCAAATCGCTCCGAACGAAAACCGGCAGCCTGCCCCATTACGCTGCGAGTC
>JANOZG010000337.1:0-8029 GCA_031429275.1 Planctomycetota bacterium | reverse complement strand
GTTGCTTCAATCGTGTCCAGACCATGCTTGTCCAGATAATCGAGGCAATCGGCGACCCAGTCGACCTGCTGCTCCCCCCGGTGACCAGGTTGACGAATACCGAACGGCTGCCTGGGCCTTGCAGGATGAAGAAATGGGGGGACCCGGCGGTCGCCAGACCGAGATAGGTCGAAGGACCGTCCGCCCATTTTTCGGGCAAGGTCGTGTCCGCCTTGCCGCGGATATCGATCTTGAACAGCGAACGCTGCATCATCTGGCGGGAACGGGAAAGAGCGGCTATTCGGGTGACGGTGGCCCGGCGAAGCTAGCACAACTGGCTGGACCGAAAGGCGTCTGTTTGTCAAAAACCGGAGATCTCTATTTCGCTGATACAGAAAGTCATACCGTCCGCGTGCTGCGGAAAGACTCCGGAATCATCGAAACGGTGGTCGGCGACGGCACACCCGGCGATGGCCCGGATGGTGCGCCGAAGCAATGCCATCTCAATCGGCCACATGGAGTGTTCGTATCAGCAGACAACTGGCTCTACATTGGCGACAGTAACAATCATCGGGTCCGAAGGTTTAAGGTTGAATGAATCTGAGTTCAGTATCTATTTCGCGCCAATTATTAACGAAGTGCAAGGTAAGCCAATCAATGTTACGACCAATCTCTTTGAAGTTTGTCTTCTGTGCCGCAGTCACCATGATCGCGTCTATTCGTATTCCCTGTGACGCAGGTGAAATTCAGGAAGCCAATTGGCCACAATTTCGCGGCGTCGATGCCACAGGAGTTTCACTTAACACTGGATTGCCTGACCATTGGTCGGCAACGGAAAACGTCGAATGGAAATCTGACATTGCCGGACGTGGCTGGGGTTCGCCCGTCGTCTGGGGCGACAATGTCTTCGTTGCAACAGTCGTCAATACCGGAGAAACAGAACCCATCAAGAAGGGTCTCTACTTTGGCGGCGATCGGAAAGACATTCCTCAGTCGGTCCACGAATGGAAACTTCTGTGCCTGAACCTGACGAATGGGCAAACTCGATGGGAAAAGACCGTTCGCACAGGCACGCCAACGGGATCGATTCATCTAAAAAACAGCTATGCCTCTGAGACACCCGTAACTGACGGCGAACGTGTTTACGTGTGTTTCGGTAACATCGGCTTGTACTGTTTCGACTTCAATGGCGAACAATCCTGGTCGTACGAACTCGCTCCGCATCAAACGCGGAACGGCTGGGGGACGGCTGCTTCGCCGGTGCTCCATGGAGACGTGCTGTACTATGTCAACGACAATGATGATCATTCAACGTTACTTGCACTCGACAAACGAACGGGCGAAAAACTCTGGGAAGTCGATCGCGACGAAAAGAGCAACTGGGCGACGCCGTTCATCTGGACTCACGCGGATCGCACGGAAATTGTCACCGCCGGAACACGTGCCGTTCGCAGCTATGATCTGCAAGGCAATCTCTTATGGTCACTGAAAGGCATGTCATCAATCACCATCGCGACACCATACGCGGTCGATGGTCTGCTGTATGTGAGTTCTGGCTATGTGCTCGACAAGACAAAGGCGTTGTATGCAATCAAACCGGGCGCCTCAGGAGATCTCACGCTGGCGGATGGCCAGTCGAGCAACGATTTCATCGTCTGGTCGAGCAAGAAGATCGCTCCGTACAATCCCACCACAATCGTGAATGATGGACGACTGTTTGTGCTCTATGATCGGGGCTTCGTGAGTTGTTTTAATGCAAAGACTGGCGATCCGTTGTTCGAGGTTCAATCTTTAAATCGTGGAAGTGAGTTTACTGCCTCACCGTGGGGCTACGATGGCAAATTATTCTGCATCAATGAAGACGGCATTTGTTCCGTAACAAAGGCTGGAGACACGTTAGAAATCCTGCACACGAACAGCCTTGCAGATGACGACGTGACGCTGTCCACACCCGCCATCGCTGGCGATCGTTTGCTGATCCGCACGGACAAACGAGTGTACTGTATTCGCAATGCCGCAAAATGATCTCATTTTGTCTGTCACTGTCCTGATTCTGAATGTCAAGTTTTAGGCAGGGCCAAAGAAAACGACGGCTTGACGCCGCGAGAACAAATTTATTGTGTCCACGGGTAGAAGCGTCGCACTCAATGCTGTAAACATAGTTTATGACGACCGCCCTTTTCGATTTGCCGTATCACCAACAAAGGAATCACCTCGATGCATGAAGTTCTTCACAGCAATCTGTTTCTGGTCAAAGAGCATGTTGGCATGTTCAAAGCCTCGAGTAATTTTGACGTGTACGATCCGGAATCCGGCGAAATGATTATCAATTGCCGTGAAGAGAACCTTGGCTTTTTCACGAAGATGCTGCGATTCACGGATTACAAACGGATGACTCCGTTCGAAATCATACTGCGAACAACAAGTGGCGAACCTGTACTGATCGTGAAACGCGGAATTTCTCTGTTCCTTTCGAAGGTCGATGTGCTGGACGAAAATGGAAATCGAATTGGCGGTTTCAAGCAGAAGCTCTTTTCCCTGGGAGGCGCATTCAGCGTACTGGATGCAAATGATCAGCCGATCTGTGACTTGAAAGGCAAGTGGACCAGCTGGGACTTTTCTTTCCGCAGAGGCGACAAAGAGTTCGCTCGAGTGTCCAAGAAATGGGCGGGCCTCGGCAGGGAATTGTTCACGTCCGCAGACAACTACATGATTTCCATCAACGACGATGTCCCGATGGAACACCCCATCCGAATTCTCGTGATGGCAGCCGTGATGTGCATCGATTTCGTACTCAAGGAATGAGATACTCAGCGAGCCGGGAAAGTGAGCCCATCCTGCCCGTCAGGAAAGGCCGAGCATGCTGGCAATGTCTTAGCTGACCGGTAGACTCATTTCTGTGTGAAGAGATCCAGCGCCGTGAACGAAGTCGCCTTTTCCCACCCGTTCTTGGCTCGGGAAGTTCGTAGAATGAAGTCGTTTATCCTGATAAGTCTCCTGTTCTTGCATCTCCAATTGACCCCCAATTGCGTTGCAGTGGAACCAATGATTCGCGTGCTGGTGTGGGATGAACAGCAGCCGGCCCAGAAACAGGCATACGAAAACTTTCTCGGCAACACGATCGCGGAACACCTTTCAAAGCAACCGGGACTGCGAGTAATTTCTGCGAACATCAATGAGCCCGACAAAGGACTGCCGACTTCGCTGCTGGATAACACTGACGTCCTTATCTGGTGGGGACATGTGCGGCACGATGACATTTCTGTCGAACAGTCACGTGACATCGTGTCACGCATCAAAGACGGACGCCTTGCCCTGATCGCACTGCATTCCGCTCACTGGGCGAATCCGTTTGTCGAAGCGATGAACGAGCGAACTCGTGAAGACGCTCGCCGCCGCTATCCGGATCCCGAAAACGGTCCGCCTGTGAAGTTTGAATTCGTTCCCTCCGGTGGCCGCTTCGTCCCCACAGCAGATTCCATCAGAACGCCGGCATTTTATGCCATGCAACGAGGCAACCAACTGACAGTCCGAGTCGATATGCCCAATTGCGTGTTTCCGGCGTATCGTCCCGACGGAAAACCCAGCACCGTCAAGGTGCTCAAGCCGGATCACCCGATTTCCGCAGGACTTCCGGCATCATTCGAGATTCCACAGACAGAGATGTACGCCGATCCTTTTCATGTTCCTGATCCAGACGAAGTTCTTTTTGAAGAAACATGGGAAGCCGGTGAAAGCTTCCGCAGTGGACTCATCTGGAAGATCGGCTCCGGGAAAGTTTTTTACTTTCGCCCTGGGCACGAGACGTTTCCTGTATACAAACAAGAGCGACCTTTAATGATCATCTCAAATGCCGTGGATTGGCTTGGGAAACCGGCAGCCCAATAAACAGCAACTCTGGCTGTCGCTCATGCCATGCCGCGTTAAGAATCGTTGATCGCTCACGAGTTTGCTCCAGAACTTTGATTAGACACCAGCTCATAGGAACCTCAGGCGTGCCCGACACAATCAGCGATGATCGAGATGAACGCCTGGCGATCGTGTTCGATCAATTGATGCAGGATTCCAAAGGCGGGTCGTCACAGAAGAGGCTCAACGATGCCATTCGCCAACATCCCGATTTGGCCACTGACTTGCGCGAGCTGTTTGCAACGGCTCAAATCGCCGACGACATTGCGTTGTTGCAATCATCGGACCTCATTCATCTTACCGGTGGTGGATCGAGAATGTTGCGGACGTCGGGCACGCTCGCAGCAGGATCGGCGATCGGCACTACAATCGGTGAATACGAACTTAGAGCGGAACTTGGCCGAGGTGGAATGGGCGTTGTGTATCAGGCCTATCAGGCCAGCCTGCAGCGCACGGTGGCTTTGAAGATGATCCCCAACGCAGCTTTTGCAGCAGCGCAGGATCTGGCGCGGCTGCGTGCGGAAGCGATGGCGGCGGCTCGCTTAAGCCACCCGAACATCGTTCCGGTTTACGAAGTTGGAGAGCACAACGGTCAGCCCTGGTTCAGTATGCAGTTTATTCAGGGAATGACGCTGTCCGATCGGCTGATGAAAGGTCCCATGACTCCACGGGACGCAGTGACTTTGCTGGTCCCGATCGTCGATGCCATCGGCGCGGCTCACCGCGCGGGCGTTCTGCATCGAGATCTCAAGCCCAGCAACATTCTGATCGCGACTGACGGAACACCGTTCGTTACTGACTTCGGTCTGGCAAAACGAGTCAACGTCGAAGAAGAATCTCGCACTTCATTTGCCATGGGCTCTGACATGGCAAAGCTGACCCAAAGCGGTGCAATCCTGGGAACACCTGCATGGATGTCACCAGAACAAGCCGCTGGTCAGACGGATTCTATTGATGTTGCCACCGACGTCTACAGTCTGGGAGCGGTGCTGTTCGCTATGCTCACCGGACGTCCGCCGTTTCAGGCCGCATCGCCTCTCGACACTGTCCTGATGGTGCTCGAACAAGATCCACCGAACATTCGCATCCTCAATCGCGCAGTCGATTCGGATCTTGAAATGGTGGTTATGAAATGTCTGCAAAAGCCACAGGACTTGCGATACTCATCCGCCACAGCTTTAGCGTCAGATATGCGGGCATGGCTCAACGGCGAACCCGTGAGTGCCCGTTCCTCCACAATCGCGCAGGTGATGACGCGGTTGTTTCGCGAATCCCACCACGCGGCGATTCTGCAGAACTGGGGACTGTTGTGGATGTGGCATAGTCTGGTTGTCCTGATGCTCTGTCTGATTACCAACTTCATGCAGTTCCAGGGCGTCACAAATCGCTGGCCGTTTGTGGGCTTGTGGGTTGTTGGTTTGGGGCTGTGGGCTGCAATCTTCTGGAATCTTCGGCATCGTTCCGGCCCGATCACCGCCGTTGAAAGGCAGATTGCCCATATCTGGGGGGGAAGTATGATCGCATCGTCGATGCTGTTCTGGGTTGAGTCCATTATGGATCGTCCCGTGCTGGAGTTTTCACCTGTTCTTGGAGCCTTCGCCGGAATGGTTTTCCTGGCAAAAGCCGGGATTCTTTCGGGGCAGTTTTACATCCAGTCTGCGATGATGTTTGCGACGGGAATCGTCATGGCGGCCATCGCCCACAGCAGTTTACCGGACTTTAGTGTATCTTTGTTCGGTGTTACGTCGGCACTCACTTTCTTCCTGCCGGGCCTGAAGTACTATCGGCAACAACGGCGATCTGTGCGATAATCTGCGGCACTCCGTAGGACGGGTCTCCAGACCGGTCCTGACTCATTCAACTCCGCACGGGACTGGACTCCCGTCCAACGACGAAGTTGATAGCGCACAAACAACAGCCCCGGAGGCAACGATGGCATATTCAAGGATGAAGTACATCGCCGCAGCATGGCTGATACTGACCGCTGGCTGCGCAGAACAACCCGCGCGGAGCGCGGCTCAATCCAGACCAGACTCAGACAGTATGCCTGCCGGGACAGACGTCGCTGAGTCTTCTGGACAATCAATTGCTTCCGAAGAACCTTTATTCGATAGCCTTACAGAACAAGAACCACCAGCATCGAGTGTAGATGAAGTTGTCGCGGATGCTTCTTATCCAGGAAACCGCCCGCCACAATTGGTGATTCCAACACAGCCAAACATATCGCCTCCAAAGAAGAAATCAGCGGCCCCACGTCCATCGGCAGTGCTTGAGTCACCTGGCGTGGAATCGCAGTCGGGGAAGACCGTTCGCCGATCGGGCATCACACAGGATCGGCATGGATATTCGCCAGAGATCGTCTATTTCGCGACGAATCGTGATCCTGACCACGGCAAAGCAGCCGAGAATGATCCGGATTTGTACTTTGGCGGAGATCGAGGTTCGCTCACATACGGCACTTGCGAAGTCAGCATTCCGTACAAACGCGAACCGGGCACATTGCCGGAACCTTCGATTCTGCGGCTTGAGTTCTCACAGGATCCTGCCAAACATGTCGTGCTGATGGAAATTGATTTGTTGCCACACGCAGAATTCTGGAAACAGCTTCGCGTGGCTGTTGATGCCTCATCGGAAAAACAGTTGCTGATTTTTGTGCATGGCTATTGCGCCACGTTTAGGGATGCTGCCCGCCGCACGGCACAAATGTCGTACGATATGAACTACAAAGGCCCGGCCATGTTTTTCAGCTGGCCAGCCGGGGCAGAATCCGAAAACTTCGGCGAAAAAGCGAACTACCTGAAAGATCTTCGGCGTGCTGAAGAATCTGACGAAGATCTGATCACAGTACTCAGTGACATCAGCCGTTATTCCGGCGCGAAGAGTATTCATCTGGTCGCGCACAGCATGGGGAATTTTGTGCTCACAGAAGCACTCAAGACAATTGACGACAGACGGCCTCCCGGCGTGCGGCAAGTGCCACTGTTCGACCAGGTGGCACTCGCCGCCCCGGACATTAACGCCAAAGAATTTGTGGAACGCACTGGTGAACGCATCCTGCCTTTTAGTCGTCGCTTCACGGTTTATGCCTCTTCCCAGGACAAGGCATTGCGACTTTCGAAAACTGTCAACGGATTTGAACCCCTGGGCTTCCTGAATGACTTCACTCGAAACGGTGCAAAGAAACGTCTGTTTGATCTGGTCGATGTCTCCCAACTTACAACACGTTGGTTCGACAGTGGCCATATCTACTATGGCGACATGCCAGAAATGATCTCAGACTTCAATTATCTGTTTCGAGGCATTCAGGCTGCCTCGCTGCAACGCGGCCTTTCAGAAACCCCTCCGATCTATCGACTGGCTCGACGCGTTCAATAATTCCGGATGCAGATCGTAAGGCTACTTCGCAGCTGCAAACCACGTGAAAGTTCCCGTAAAAACCTCCAGATCGCCTTGAATCACAGAAACAGGGATATCGAGCATTGCGCGGCCGCGTGACTGCAGAGTGTTAAAAAAAGATTTCGCGACCTCGTCGTCCAATACTCCGATCCCTCGCAATTCCTGAGCGACAGAGGCTGGTCGACGATACTTCGCTGTAGCGCCTCTCAAGACAGCGCCATAGTCCTGGGCTAAATCTGGAAACCGACAAAGAAGACATTGGCCTGCAGCGGCTTCCGCTATGCCAAAGATATAAAAGTAACATTGCAACTCTCTCTTCTAGAGAACATTTGAAGAGTCTTCCTGAACCTATGCTATGCACCTTATGTTTTTGGCCTTTTCTTCGTTTGTTTTCCGTAGTTCTCCAGAGTACTTCAATCTGTTCCATTATCTGATTGAATTGCTGTGGAGATATACCGATTAATTGAGTAAAGATCTTTGGGTGTTGTTTGAGTTTAGATATGTTGATCATATCCACTGATTATATCATGGATTTAATGTTTTGGGCAGTGGGTCTTTTCTTTGATTATAGAACTAAAACACCAAGCCCGATCAAAATCACAATGAGTCCTATAGTCTTTATACGAATGGATTTCTTTGTTTGTTCTGTTCGAAATATTTGAGGAGCAAATCGATACAGAATGAGACCGAGAACGAATACCCAGAGGACCTGTGTCCCGTAGAGAGCCTGACCTAGAGCAATAGG